>JANWXL010000114.1 GCA_025055265.1 Roseiflexus sp. | reverse complement strand
AAGCGGCACGCCGCTGGCAAATCTCCACTTTGTCACCGGGCTGGCGACGGCGCCGCGCGCGCTGCCGCGCCAGGCGTTCGGGTTGGTAGCGCATCTGGTCGTGCCGCCGGGCACTGTGGCGGTGACCCACCTTCCCGGCGGGGAGCGGCGCGTCTATCAGCCCGGCAGCTACACCCTCGTGGGCATGCAACCGGGCGCCGCGCTGGTACAGTGGGTCGATATGCGCCGTCGCCAGCTAGCCGTTGGACCGGTTGAGGGATGGAGCCTCGACAAATGGCGTGTCCGTCTGTGGCTGGCAGTGGACATCGAGGTGAACGATCCGGTGAAGATCGCCGCTCACCGTGAGCCGCTCACGGCGCTGGCGGCAGCAGTGCGTAATGGCGCGCTGCGCTACATTGAGCAGCAGACCCACGCCGCGCTCACCGGCGCTTCCGGGGATCAGGGGGGAATTGATGCGCCAGCCGCAGTTATTCTGGAACGCCTGCGGCACGATCCTGCCCTCGATGGATTGACGATCATCAACGTGCGGATAACCGAACGGCAGGGTGACGAACGGCAGATCGAAGCCGCCACTGCAGCGACTGTCGCGGCAGCGCAGATCGATGAGGAGTCGCGGGTTGCAGCCGCACGACACCGCGCCCGCTTGCAGGAAATCGAGGCGGCAGCGGCGCTCGCGGCGCGTGAACACGACATTCGTATGGCGTCGGTAGCAGCAGCGGCGCGCGAAAAACTGCTGATCCAGCAAGCGGAGGTGCAGCAGGCGACGCTCGCCGCGCGGCTGCAGGTCGTCATGGCGCAAATCCAGGCGCAGGTCAGCGAGATCGCGCGTGAAGAGCAACTGTGGCAGGCAGAGCAGGCGCGCCTGCAGGCGGAGTGGGAGCGTGTGCAGCAGCAGTTGCTCGAAGCGCACCGCACCGATCAGCAATTGCGCCTGATGGAAGCGCAACAGGGCATACTGCGCGCCGAGGGCGAACTAGCGCTGGCTGCCGAAGAAAAGCGAAATGCGCACGTGTTAGCGCTGGCTGAGATCCAGCAGCGACTGGCGGAGCAACGCGCTGCCCACGCGCAGGCGCAGGCGGAGCGCCGTGCTGCGCACGAACGTGATCTGCTGGAACTGCATCTGCGATACGAACAGATGGTCGCGGAGCAGATGCAGCGACTCGAGCAATGGCGCGCCGAGCGCATCCAGATTGGCGTACAGCAAAAGCGTCAGCACGAGCGCCAGATGGCGGCGATCGCCGGAACAGCGCAGATCGCCGCGGCGGCGGCAGCGGCGGTGATGCCTGCCGCTGGCGAAGAAGGCCGCGCGAATCCGGGCGAGGTCGCCGATGCCGGGCTGCGGGCGCTGCAGGAATTCGTCGAGTTGTAAAAAAGGAGGGGTCATATGCCGCTCTTTCCCCGTTACAACGGACCCCCGCTGCTACCGCAGATCTGCAGCGTCGAAAATCTGACGCTGGCATGGCGGCGGGTGCGCAGCAACATCCACGTCGCCCGGCGCGGGCGCAGCGCCGGACCGGACGCCGTGACGCTGCGCGATTTTGAGGCGGACTGGGCGCGCCAGATGGCGCAACTAGCGGATGAATTGCTGCAAGGCACGTATCGACCGCTGCCCGTCAAGCGGGTTGCCATCCCCAAGGCGAGCGGCGGCGAACGCGCAATCGCCATCCTGGCCGTGCGGGATCGCGTGGCGCAGCGCGCCGTTCAGCAGGTGCTCGATCCGCTGTTCGACCCGTGGTTCCTGGATTGCTCCTACGGCTGCCGTCCGCACGTCGGCGTGCCGGAAGCGGTGGCGCGCGTGCAACGCTACGCCGATCAAGGGCTGGGATGGGTAGTCGATGCGGATATTGCCAGCTACTTCGACAGTATCGATCAGCGGGTGCTGCTGGGGCTGGTGCGGCAGCGCATCGACGAACTGCCGGTGCTGAAACTGATCGCGCAGTGGCTCGAAGCCGGGGCGCTGCCCGGCGAAGCGGCGCTGCCAGGCGAGGCCCCAGCAACACCGCTGCAACACGGTGAAGCCGCTCTTCGACGAGTTATTTCCTGGAGCGCAGAGCGCCTGCGTCCGCCGCCGACAACTGGTCCTTACGCCGCTGCGGCGTGGGAAACGCCGGGCGGCAGCATCGACGGCGACGGCTGGACGGTGCGCCCGCCAGGGCTGGAGTCGCACCTGTGGACGGCGATGATGCTGGCGCGACCGGCAATCGATGGCGCACAGCGAGCGCTGCCCTACCTGCAACGGATCGGCGCGCGGCGTCTTGCCGTCGCGGGTGCAGTGGCAGTCGGCGCGCTGGCGTTGAGCGAGGCGGTAGCGCGCATGCACGCTGCACACAGCCGTGGGACGCCGCAGGGCGGGGCGCTCTCGCCGCTCCTGGCAAACATCTACCTGCATCCCTTTGACGTTGCCATGACCAGCCAGGGGTTCCGCCTGGTGCGCTTTATGGACGACTTCGTGCTGATGTGTGCAACGCGGGACGAGGCGGAGCGTGCACTGGAATTCGCGCGGCGGCAACTGCGCGTGCTGCGTCTCGAACTGAACCCGGAGAAGACGCGCATCGTCTCCTACGCCGACGGGATCGAATTCCTTGGCGCATCGCTGGCGCCGCGCGCCAGAGGACCGCGCCTGGGCGAAGGGTTAGTCGATTTCGCCGACGCCGAACGCGCATTGCGCGAGGCTATTCGCAATGCACGGCAGCGGGTGCGGCGGAAGGTTGAAGGTTGAACAAGGAGCCAACCCATGCCAACCCTTTACATCCAGGAACAGGGCGTGATGGTGCGCAAACGCGACAATCAGGTGTTGGTCACCAGGGATGGCCAGATCCTGCACGAGGTTCCGCTGGCGAAGATCGATCAGGTGGTGCTCATGGGGCGCGGCGTGCAACTGTCAACGGCGCTGCTCATTGACCTGCTCGAACGCGGCATCCCGGTGACGCTCACCAATCAGCATGGCAGCCGCCACTACGCCACGCTTACGGCAGGACCGTCGCGGTTCGGCGATCTGCGCACCAGCCAGATGCAGTACGTCAACACTCCTTCCCGCGCGCTGGAACTGGCGCGTTCGATTGTCATCGCTAAACTGACCAACCAGCGCCGTCTGCTGGCGGCAACCGGCTGGCCCGCTGCGGCATCCGCCATGCAGCAGATCGATGCGGCGCTGACCGCAGCGACTCAGGCGCCGAATGTGGACATATTGCGCGGGCACGAAGGCGCAGCGGCAGCCGCCTACTTCGCCGCCTGGCGCGCATCGCTGCCGCCTGCCTGGGGGTTCGGCGGGCGCGCCTTCTACCCCCCGCCCGACCCGATCAACGCCATGCTGTCGTTCGGGTACACTCTGGCGCTGCACGACGTTATCACCGCTGTGCAGATCACCGGTCTCGACCCGTACCTGGGCACATTCCACGTCATTGAAGCCGGTCGCCCGTCGCTGGCGCTTGATCTGCTGGAGGAGTTCCGCCCGGTGATTGTTGACCGCATGGTGCTCGAGATTGTGCGCACCAATGCGATCGCGCGCGAACGCTTCCACCGTCCGCAGGAACGACCCGAAGCGGTCTACCTCGATGCTGAAGGGCGCGCCTTCCTGGTGCAGCGGTACGAGACGCTGCTCCAGACCAAAGTGCGGCTGCCAGGCGGCGAACAGACGCCGATGCGCCGGGTGATCCTGCTCCAGGCGCAGGCGGTTGCGCGTGTGCTGCGCGGCGAACAGGAGCGGTACACTGGATTC
>JANWXL010000599.1 GCA_025055265.1 Roseiflexus sp. | reverse complement strand
GATCACCATTGGGCGGGAAGGATGTGAGATCCTCCTCGACAACCCGCAGGTGTCGCGCAGGCACGCGGTCATTGACCGCGTGAACGGGAAGCATGTGCTGCGCGATGTCGGGAGCACCAACGGCACGTTCGTCAACGGGCGACGCATCACCGAGTACACGCTGGTCAAAGGCGACATTATCCAGATCGGCGCGTTCAAACTGGTCTACACCGGCGAAAGTCTCGATCAGTACGACCAGCGCGGTGCGCTGCGCATCGATGCGCGCAACCTGTGGCGCGAGGTGTCGCGCGGCGGCAAGACTCGCATAATCTTGAAGGATGTGTCGCTCTCAATTGCGCCGCGCGAGTTTGTGGCGCTTGTTGGCGGCAGCGGCACCGGCAAGAGCACCCTTCTCAACGCCCTCTCCGGTTTCGTCCAGGCGACCCACGGGAGCGTCCTGGTTAACGGCGACGATTATTATCGCAACTTCGACGCCTACCGATCCGTTCTCGGCTATGTTCCGCAGGACGACATCCTCCATCGCAGTCTGCCGGTTGAACGCGCTTTGGGATACGCCGCTGAACTGCGCCTGCCCGCCGATACGGCGCCGACCGAGATCCGGCAGCGTATTGATCGTGTGCTGGAAGATGTCGAAATGACGCCGCACCGCGAGAAGCCGATCGAAAACCTGTCAGGCGGGCAGCGCAAACGGGTCAGCATTGGCGCTGAACTGCTGGCGGATCCATCGCTCTTCTTCCTCGACGAACCAACCTCAGGTCTCGATCCAGGTCTCGAAAAGAAGATGATGTATACCCTGCGCCGCCTGGCGGACAGCGGGCGAACGATTGTCCTGGTGACCCACGCAACCGCCAACATCAACGTCTGCGATCACGTGGCGTTTATGTCCGACGGGCGGATGGTCTTTTTCGGTCCGCCAGCCGAAGCGCTCAACTTCTTCGGCGTGTCGAGCGGCGACTTTGCTGACATCTACACCCGTATCGACGGACCGGCTGATCCGAACGATCCCGAACGCTGGGCGATTGTGCAGCGCGATCTCCAGGCGGAGTACGCGGCGTGGCAGCACCATGCGCAGCAGGCGTCGGGCAATGGTACACCGACGACGCCGACGCTTGCCGAGCTGTGGGAAATGAAGTTTCGAGCCTCGCCGCAGTATGCCACGTATGTGACCGGGAGACTGGCAGAAGCGCCAGCGGGACCAGTATCGGGCAGCGCCGAAGGGGATGGCGCCGCAAAGCGTCCTGGCGTTTCGTCGCTGCGGCAGTTCGGCATCCTGGTGCGCCGGTATTTTGATCTGACCATTCAGGATAAGCGCAATCTGGCGATCCTGCTCCTCCAGGCGCCGATCATTGGTTTGCTTTTGATGCTGGTCGCCAAAGCCGATGCGATTGTCGGCGAGAACGCCTTTGCCAATGAAGCCAAGAAGGTGCTCTTTATGCTGGCGACGGTTGGCGTCTGGTTCGGCATCATCAATGCCGCGCGCGAAATCACCAAAGAGGCGCCGATCTACCGCCGCGAGCGTCTGGCGAATCTGCGCATCGCGCCGTATGTGCTGTCGAAAGTGATCGTCCTGCTGCTGCTGGTCATCATTCAGAGCGCCGTGCTGCTGGCGCTGGTCGGGCTGAAGGTGCAGTTCCCCGCACAGGGAGTGATGCTGCCGATTCAACTGGAACTTTTCATTACCGCCGTGCTGACATCGCTGGCAGGGCTGGCGATGGGGCTGGCGATTTCGGCATTCGCGGCGACGCCGGATCGGGCAATTTCGCTGGTGCCGCTGGCGCTTATCCCGCAGATCATTTTTGCAGGGGTCATTTTCAGCCTCGGAGATGGCATCACCGTGCAGCGCGTGCTCTCCTGGCTGACGATCAGCCGCTGGGCAATGGATGCTTATGGCACATCGGTCAATATCAATGATCTGCCGCTGCAACCGGGGATGCTGCGCCTGCCCAATCCGCCGGAAGAGTACATCTTCACGCCAGCGCACCTGCTCTCGCGCTGGGGGATCCTGTTCGGCTATATGGTCGTTTGCCTGGCGCTGACCGCGTGGCAACTCCATCAGCGCGACCGTCAGAGGTAGGGGGGTGGTTAGGGGTTAGGGGTTAGGGGTTAGGATTATTGAGGATCTGGAGTGGTGCGCGTGTGTCGGGGGCGCGTGCTATAATGCGTGCAGGGTTGAAAGTTTGAGGTTGTATGCCGACCGTCTTACGAGTTGGACGATACCGCTTCTATTTCTTCAGTAACGAGCGCCAGGAACCGCCGCATATTCACGTCAAGACGGCAGAAGATCAGGCGAAGTTCTGGCTTGACCCAATCGCTCTCGCAGCGAACTACGGCTTCAGCGCTCGTGAGTTGAAAGAGATCGAGTTTATCATCGCAGAGCGCCAACACGATTTATTGGAGTCCTGGTATGAGTACTTCCGCACGAACTAATCTGCGAAATAGACGTGCTTATGTGCCCTCCACTGCCCTGGCTAAAACGCTGGCATTCGATGATGCTCTGATGCACGTAACGCTTACCGATGGACGAATTATCAGCGTTCCGCTTATATGGTTTCCCGTGCTGCATCGCGCGACAGCCGAGCAACGGGAGCGGTATGAGATCGGCGCTGGCGGGCGTTCTCTTCACTGGCCCGATCTTGATGAAGACATTTCGGTAGCGAATCTGCTTGCTGGTGCGGATGACCAGTTTACATAAAAAGGCGTACTGCGGTTTACTTACCAGGAGCCTCTTCTGCGCTTTTTGAGGAGTGACGCGGCAATCAGCGCGATAATCAGCGGCGCCCAGAACAGCCTGCGGCTGAGGAAAAATCCGATGGCGACCGCCAGGGCTGCCGCCGCCACGATGCGGCGCGCGGCAATGTTGCGCAGGAGAGCGAGCAACAGTCCAACGACGCCAATAGCGATCATAATGAATACCATAAATCGCGGCAGCGTGACCATCGCCAATGCGCCGGTGATCAGCAGCAGCGGAATGATGAGGTCGTCATACCACTCTGTCTGTGGCGCCTGCGTCTGCGGCGCGGGAACCGGAACCGGCGCCGGAGCGGGAGGACGCGCTGGCAGTTGAACTGTCGGTCCGGTGGCGGGCGCCCGTTCGATAACCAGATTGTCCATCGGCGCGCCACACTCGATGCAGAATTGCGCATCAGCCGGAACGCTGGCGTTGCAGCGTCGGCAGACAACAGTGGTGTCAGTCATCCCGGTATCCCTTCCAGACGCGCGACGCGCGGATGTGTTCTGATCTCTGCCTCTTGCTATAATACGCCACCAGATGGGATAAGGTTGCACGCATTCCCTTTTGTGGGTTCCAATGACTGGCTCGACTAAACGCTTTCGTCAGCAGATCATCGAGGCGGTGCAGGCGGGCGAGTCGGTTGCGCCGCGCTGTTCACACGCACCTCCGCTGGGGCAGTGTGGCGGATGTGTGTTTCAGAATCGTGCTTACCCGGCTCAGGTAGCGGCAAAACGCGCGGCGCTCCGCAGCCTCTGGAGCGATGATCTGCCAGACGAACTCAGCGATGCGCTCGATATCGTCGCCTCACCGAACCCGTTTGCCTATCGCACGCGGATGGATTTTGTGGCGAGCAAGGAACGTTTTGGTCTGCGGCGCGGTGGCAGGTTCAATTACATCATCGATCTGCACGAATGTCATCTCGTCCCGGCGCATGCCTTCGCCGCCGCGCGCTTTGTCTACGAGCAGGCGATGGCGCTGGGACTGCCCGACTACAATCTGCGAACCCACGCCGGGTTTCTGCGGTATGTGGTTGTGCGGCGCAGCCCTGATGACGAACTGCTGCTGGCGCTGGTCACCGCCGCTCCTGAAGAGGAGAAGGTCTATGCCGAAAAGGTGGAGCGCGTGGCGCTGGCGGCGCTTGAACATCCGGGTGTGCTTGGCGTCCACTGGCTGATCAACGCAACCCGTACCGACGTGTCGTTTGGCGAATCGGCGCGTCATTGGGGTCGCGCGACATTGCCTATGCGCGTTGGCGCACACACGCTTGCAATCGGTCCCAATACCTTTTTTCAGAACAATGTCTGGCTGCTGATGCCGCTCCTCGATGCCGTGCGCGACGCCGTCGCCGCTGGCGGGCGCGCTGGCGCGATTGCCGATCTGTACAGCGGGGTTGGCACAATCGCGCTCCATATTGCTGATTGTGCCGATCGGATTGTCTGCATCGAATCGGTTGGCGAGAGTGTGCGCCTGGCGCGCGACAACTGTGCGCGCGCTGGATACGAACATGTTCTTGTGGTCGAATCGGATGTCGCCGATGCGCTTCGCGCACAACCGTCCGGCGCCTTTGATGTGGTCGTCGCCGATCCGCCGCGTACCGGTCTCGGTCCCGAGGTCTGTCGCGAGTTGCTGCGATTGCGTCCGCGTCGGATTGTGTACGTTTCGTGCAACCCGCTGACGCAACGTGACGACATCCACGCGCTGCAATCGGGGTATCGCCTGGCGTCGTTGCGGGGCTACGATATGTTTCCGCACACGCCACATCTTGAGGCGCTGGCGGTGCTTGATGTTAGGGGTTAGGG
>JANWXL010000372.1 GCA_025055265.1 Roseiflexus sp. | reverse complement strand
GGGATTGATCAGGCAGTAGATGGCGACTGAACCGACAACCAGCCGCGCTCCTTCGCTCGCCGCACAGGTGTCGCGCGCTGTCGTGTGGAATGCGGTCTTTGTGCCGCTGCGCATGGTCGCCGAGATTGTGGCGACGCTCCTTAAACTAACAGTGCTGCCGCTGACCGGTTATGGTCTGCTGGCGCTGGTCAGCGGCGCCAGCAATGGTTTGGGAACCTGGATCGATCTGGGCACGACCCGGGCGCTGCCGAAGTATATTCCAGAAACCAACCGCGCCGGCGGACCACTTGCCGTTTTGCGGTTGCTCACCGCTGTCCTTGCGGTGCAGATTGCAGCGCTGGCGCTAGTGTCGGTCGGCTTAATCGTCGGAGCTGATCGCTACATTAGTGAGTTGCAGGGCAAGGTGCTTGCCGATGGGCGCATTCCGCCGGTTGAGCAGATGACCCTCGTGCGATTCATCGACGAGTTCGGCTGGCTGATCATCCTCACCGTTCTGATTATGCTGTTCCTGGGCATCTGCTACGATATGCTGATGGCATATCTGAACAGTTTCTTCAAGCAACGCGCCTGGAACAGCGTGGCGCTGGCCGCCGGTCTGCTCCCGCCGCTGTTAAGTGCTGCTGCAATCCTGTTCAGCCGCCTGGCGCCTGATCCTGATCGCACTGCGATCATCGGCGTACTGATTGCCATGTTTGTCGCGCCAGCGCTGGCGGTTGCGCTGGCGGGCTGGAATGTCTACCAGTTGTGGATGACGGACGCCCGCTACTGGACATCGGACGCGCCAGCGCCGTCGCTGTGGCGCGTAATCCCGGCTGGCTTTGTGCGCTATTGCGCAGTTTCGTTTTTGATGACCCTGACCGACTTTCTGGCGAGCAAGTCGTTTGCCGTGTTTCTAACAAGCGACATCAGCGATGTTGCGCTGCTCTGGGCGGGAGCGTCGGTGGTCGGCATGGTGCTGGGATATCTGTATACGCCGATGGTGGGGGTGCAGGTGCCGCTGTTCACCCGCGTGCGCGCCGGTGAGGGCGGGACTCTGCTAGGCGCCTATCAGTCGCTAGCGCGTCTCCAGGCATTGCTGTTGATCCCCGGCGCAGTGGGGTTGCTCCTGCTGGCGCATCCGGTACTGGCAGTATTGACGCCGCAGTATGTCGATGCGGCCCCGCTTGTATGGGTGCTCGTGCCATGCCTCTTTCTGGAAAGCATGCTGACAACGGCGCACAATGCGTTGATCGTGTACGAGCGCCTGCGGGTGATTGTGATTTCACGTCTGTTGACGCTCTCGGTCGTTCCGCTGCTGATCCTGTTCTCGCCGCTGCTGGGGGTTGTCGGTGTGGCGCTAGCGTTCGGTCTGGCGCGTGTACTGGCCGGTATGTGGGCGACGGTGAACGGGTATCGGTTGCTGGGGTTGCGCTGGCCCTGGCGATTTACGCTGCGCGTGCTGCTGGCGAGCGGCATCATGGCGCTGATTGTTGCCGGAATGGCGATGCTGTTGCCAGAGCTGCCGCCGGATGCCGACATCATGCTGCGGTTGCGCGAAGCAGCGCTACTGGCAGGCGTCGCAGTCATCGGCGCTGGTGTCTTCATCGGCGCGCTCCGGGCAACTGGCGGGCTGGAGCCGCAGGATCGCGAGCAACTGGCGAAGATGCGTCTGCCGGGAGGACGCTGGCTATTATGGATGTTGTAGCGCAAGGGGTGCGCGGTTGGGCGTAGCGTGTGATAGGACGCGGATACACACGGATGGTGACGGATTGGTGCGGATGACGGTTTCTGTCGCCGCAAGCGCTCAGGAAGCGGGCGTTGGCTTCGACGAGCTCAGCCAATGCCTGCCACACGAGGGTTGGTTGCGGTTCAAGACGAGAACCGCTCTCCTGCACAAAGCAAACGCAGCAGAAGTGGCGCCATGATGCGCATTGCCCTCTACAACCTGACCACCACCACAAAGTACGGCGGCGTCGAAAGCTTCGTGTGGGATTTGGGGCGCGAGCTGGCGCGTCGCGGTCACGCTGTGACGATCATTGGCGGAGTGGGGAAGCGCCGTGAGCCTGCGCCAGGAGTGCGAGTGTTGACATTTCCGTTCATTGATCGCTACCGGTTTCAGGCGCTGCCGCTCCTGCGCCGCGCCTATGCCGAAGCCAAGCTGCTCGAACGCCTCTCGCTGGCAGTGGCTGCGCTGCCGGAATTGATCCGCGGCGGCTACGACATTATCCACATTCAGAAGCCGTATGACCTGGGTCCGGCATTGCTGGCGCGGCGTCTCGGCGGAGCGCGGGTGGTGCTCGGATGTCACGGCGAAGATTTCTACCCGGGTGATACATGGCTTGCCCGCCATGTTGATGCTGCCGTATCGTGCAGCCGCTTCAACGCCCGCACTGTGGCAGCACGCTACGGCTTCGAGCCGACGGTAGTGTTCAACGGGATTGACACCTCCCTGTTTCGCCCGGTGGCGCCCGATCCGGCGCTTGCCCATTCCAATGGCGCTCCCTTGCTTCTGTGGGTTGGCCGTCTGCAACCCTGGAAAGGGGTCGATGTCGCCATTCGCGCACTGTGCCGGATTCCGCGCGCGCATCTGGTCATCGTCGGCGACGGCGAAACCCGCGCTGACCTGGAACGCCTGACGCGTGAGTTGGGACTGGCAGACCGGGTGCGTTTTCTGGGGGCGCTGCCGCGCGAGCGCCTTCCGGCAATCTATGCCGCTGCCGATCTGTTGCTGGCTACTAGTTTTGCTAGCGAAACCTTCGGCATTGGTCTGGTCGAAGCGCAGGCGTGCGGCTTGCCGGTGATTGCGTCGCGGTTCGGCGGCTTCCCGGAAGTGGTCGATGAAGGACGCACCGGTTTGCTTGTGCCGCCGCGCGACCCGGCAGCGCTGGCGGTGGCGGTTCGTGCGCTCCTCGATGATCCCGCCCGTCGTCGCGCCATGGCTGATGCGGCGCCGTTGTGGGCTGCACAGTTTAGTTGGGATGCTGTGGTTGATCGAATTGAGGCAGTGTACCGCGCTACGAGAGAGCAGAGGATTATGGGTCCGGGCATGACTCGTTGAACGGCATCTTGATATGGTAGGCGGAACCCCTTGCTCAGGTCAGGCGAGCCTCTTCGGGTCTGCCACGCACGCAACGGCAGTCGGCGACACAAGGAGATTACACCGTCTCACCCGCAATCGCGCTTTCGCCAGACTGCACGGAGCAGTGCCCGGCGTTCTAGCAAGCTCGTGTGGGGCTTTCACGTCCTGAGCGAGGGCTAATAGTTTGGCATGACTGGGATGATGCAGACTGAAGCCCTGGCTGTGGTTGTGAAGCCCCTCCGGGGCTTCCGCTTCCTGAGCGAGGGCTTAGCCTGCAGCCTAGAGAACGCGCAACGTGGCAGTACGAGTCTACCGGGTGTATTCCTTCATCAGCCCGCAGCTCAAAGGACGCGCGGATCGGCAACATGGGTTTACCGGATTATCCTCGCTGGCCTGCAGCTTACAGGAGTGCATGATCCGGCGGCACGGGCGTACCGGATATATGAGAATTTTGATCGTCACCACTTACGGCTTTGATCCCGCATTTCCAAGCCGACCAGAGCAACTGCAGGCACGGGCGCTGGTGGATCGCGGTCATGCGGTTATTGCCCACGAGTATCTGGATCGTCGCTATCCTGGACAATCCTGCCGTCATGAGTGGCTGCCCGGCAAGATCTCTGTGCATCGCGCGGCGACTGTGGGCTTCTTTGCGCCTGAGTCGTTGCTGCGCCTGTTCGCGCTGGATCGCCCCGACATCATCCATCTGCACCATCTGCGCAATCTGCTCGGTTTTCAGACGACGCTGGCTGCGAGGCGACTGGGTATTCCCATTGTGCTGACGGTTCACGGTTTGTTGCACGACGGCGATCTGGTCGTCGACCGGGAACGT
>JANWXL010000344.1 GCA_025055265.1 Roseiflexus sp. | reverse complement strand
GGAAAGCAAGGCGTTGATCGCCAAGCTGAAGCGCGTCGGCGTGCGCACCGAGGCGAAAGGTCCCGCTGTTGCGCCAAAGGGCGATGCGCTGGCAGGCAAGACCTTCGTCATCACTGGCACGCTCCCGTCGATGTCGCGTGAGGAAGCCAGCGCTTTGATCGTAGCGCATGGCGGGAAGGTGAGCGGTAGCGTCTCCAAAAAGACCAATTATCTGGTGGTTGGGAGCGACCCGGGGGGAACAAAGTTCACAAAAGCGCAGGAATTAGGCATACCGATGCTCGATGAGGCTGGTTTGCTGGCGTTGATCGGCGCGAGCGGGCGCAGTGCGCCTGCCGCTTCCAGCGATGACCAGGACGCAGCGCCTGCGACATCCCGTGGTACAATGGCAGCGCCACAGCAGCTGGGGTTGAATCTCGAGTGACAGCAGGGCGTTGTATGTCTGGTCATATTCCTGATCCGATTGAACGCTTCTTCGATCCGCTCTCCTATGCAATGGTGCCGCTGGTCGATGGGCTGGCGCGCCATGCATTGCCACGCTTTGGCGCCTTCGAGCAGACCCGACGCATCAATGGCGTTCCGATCCACTACTACCTGATCCCCTGCCGCCGCGTAGCGCCGCTACCGGTGCTCTTCATTCATGGCATGGGCGATAATGCAGTGACCTGGAGCCTGGTTGCGCCGCTGGTCGCGCGTCGTCACGATGTGTTTATGATCGACCTGCCGGGGTACGGTCTCTCCGGGTTGCCGCCGGGCAAAAAAGCTGCGACGATCAGCGACATGACTGAGATTGTCAGCGCATTTCTGGACGATGTCATCGCTCGTCCGGCGCTGCTGGTCGGCAACTCGATGGGGGGATGGATTGCAGTGCGGGTGGCGGAGAAGCGCCCGGATATGGTGCGCGGCATTGTGCTGATGAACGCAGGCGGCGCACTGCTCGACGGTCATCGCTCCTGGGATCCGTTCCTTGAATTGCTATCACCCGCCGATGCGCATCAGGCGCGTCAGGTGGCGCGTATGGTCTTTGGCGCTCTGCCGCCGCCGCTGCGAGCGCTCAGTTCGCGCGGCATGACGAACCTTTTTGCGCGTCCCGTGGTGCGTGAGTTCATCAACGCCACTGATGAACCCGATTTCCTGAGCCCCGACGAACTGCATCAACTGCCGACGCCGACGGCGATCCTGTGGGGGGAGCGCGACCGCTTTCTGCCGCCGGGGTCGTTTGAGTTCTTCTGTCATCATCTCCCTTCACCGCAGGTGCGCGTTCTCAAACGCTGCGGTCATCTGCCGCAGCGCGAACGTCCGGTTGCGACCGCGCGCTTCATTAAGCAATTTGCGCAGCAGATTGCTCTTGCAACACCGCAAACTTCGCCTGTTTCGGTGATGGTACGCTGAGGATTACATTCACGAAGAGCACGAAGCAGCACGAAGGGGAAACGCTCGTTTGTTAGCGCCTCTTCGTGTCTCTTCGCAGTCTTCGTGGATGATACTTGCTATCCACGCATGTGCTCCTCGAATCAGCGAGGAAGAGGAGAAGCGTGAGATGCAATCTGCGGGGCAGCGGCTGTTGATGAGGGTCCAGGCATGAATTGTCAGACGGCTTTCTGGCGCGGCGGGCTAATGGTTTTTGAATAATTATTCCGCTATCCGCCTACCTGCCAGGCGCCTGAAGTCGCGGGCTACGGTTGCGAAGCCCGCCTTCGCGGGCTAGATCCGGCGATAACGGATTATTTTCTCAAACTCCATAAGTAGTCTGTAAACGAAGTTTTCTGGCTTTTTGCGACCTTGAGCGCGGCGAAAGTCATACGACATCAGGACGAGGCGGATGCTGCGCCGTACCCAAACGGTAAATCACCGGAAAACTTACTGTACAGACTAATAAGCCTTCGCTCAGGACGGGGAAGCCCCAGAGGGGCTTTCATGACCTCAGCCAGGGCTTCAGCCCGCAGCGCCTATTTTCTTAATCCTCATCAGCCCGCAGCGCCCAGGAACACCAGGCTATTTTCCTGATCTTCATGAGCCGCAGGCTACTATTGTGAAGCCCGCCTGCGAGCACACGTTTTCAGGCGGGAGATACCATTACCTGATCAGCGCTGACATGCCCTTCAGTCAGCACCAGCGCAATCCCGCCGCCGTCCAGCCGATCGTCCCGTGCAGCCAGGGTGACGCTAGCGCTGTCGGGAGCGCGGACAACAGCGCGCAGATCCTGCCCGACCACGCGCAGGTCAAAGGTGTACGGCTGGTCATAGACCCAGGCGAACGGCGCTTCGGCAAGCAGCGTGACGCCATCGAGCGCCCGCACCAGTCGCGCGGTCCCTGCGTTATCCGCTGTGCGGGTCAGCAGCAGCGCGTAGTAGCGGCGCATGCCCTGCACGCGCGCCCCCAATCCGAAGGCTTCCGCCAGATGCGGCGTCACGGTTGCACTGACGCAGTAATCGCGCCACTCGCGCGTCCCCTGGATCAGCAACCCTGTGCCTTCGTTCTGGATCAGGCGGTAGGGTTCGCCCGTCCCCTGTTCGTATGCGCTGACGCCATTTACCCAGGCGCGACGCCACATGTCGCCGCCACCCGCCGGTCTGCCGAATGTCGCCTCTGGCGCACCTTCCCAGGTCAGATAATCGAGATACACGGTTCCATGCCCGCGTCCGCGCAGTTCGACGCCGACCGCCGCGATTGGCTGACCGCCGGTATCCGGTATGCGCCAGGTAAAGATGTGCGCTGATCCTGGCGTCAACGTCGCTGCATCGCCATAGATACGAACAAGGGCATCGCACGAGTCGTACACCTTGAGGTAAAGGCGGCACTGCACCAGTGCAGCGTTTGATTCGTCAGCGCATACGCGAGCACTGAGATGCTGACCGGAGTAAAGGGTCGGGGAGGCGAGCATGGCATAGCCCGGCATGTGCAGCATGTCAGGCAGCAGAAACGTGGCAGTCGCCGCCCGTGCTGCGCACCCCGGCGCAAGATGACGATAGTGGAGCGCCAGGCTCCGGTTCCCGTGCAGGCTCTGCCTGGCAACGTTTTCGATGCGTAGCGTCCCTCTGGCATCGGCGCTTTCATCGACGACAAATCCCTGGACGCTTCCTGGCAACTCGAAGTGAAACCGTGCGCCGTGTTTTGGCGCCAGCGGCGCCTCACCCGCCAGCGCCCTACCGATGTTGACGATGGCATACGCCTCGCGCACGGCATCGGTCACTGCCCGCCCTCCGTCGGCAGTCGGCAGGTACAGCCGATCCGCGACCGGACCACGCCAGTCGGGACCGGCGTCGATGCCTGCCAGCCCATTTTTGATCCCCAGCAGGCAGCCAACGTTGCCGGCATTGCAATCGGTGTCCCAACCGGCAGTGGCGGTAATCATCAGCGACTTCTGAAAGTCATCGTCGCCATACAGCAATCCCAGCAGAATCAGCGCATGGTTGGGGACGATATGGCAATTACCCGGATAGCGATCGTAGCCATACCGCGCCGCGATCTGCTCACGCGCAGCGCGCCAGTCGGGAAAGCGGGCGCGCCAGTCGCGCAGATCGGCGATCAGGCGGAAGATGGTTGAGTCGCCAGGAATAAACCTGATGGCGGCATCGATCAGCACATTCAGATCGCGCTCGACGAACGCCAGCGACTCCATTGCTGCGATCACCTGTGCGCCATAGATTGCCTCGCCATCGTGACTGACTGATGCAGCGCGACGCGCCAGGTCAGCGGCCAGTTCCGGGTCGCCGGGCGCAACCATCGCCCAGCCGTCGATGAAAATCTGCGCACCGATCTGCTCGGCAACCACCTGCCCGTTCAGCGCCGCCGAACCGCTGCGGGGCGCGGCAATCCCGCGCTTCAGGCGCAGAAACGCGGTGTGTTCGGTCGAGCGCCCTATGCCGCCCCACCAGAGAATGGCGCGATTCTCAATGATATAGTTAAGCCAGGTCTGTCCTATCTGCGCCGGGGAGAGTGCGCGCGTATTGTCGTAATCTGGCAGCGCCCGCAAAAAGGTGAATGTGCCAGAAATGTCATCATCGGTCACAACCAGCGGCACGCTGCGCTGTTCGTGGACGTAATGCCAGACCTCGCCCAACTCCGCCATGATGCGGTCATACGTCCAGCCCTCGAACGGACGCCCCAGATAGACGCCGATGATCTTCCCCAGCACGCCCGCATAGACGCGCTCAACATAATCGGCGGGGAGCGGCATGGTACATCGTCCCTCTAGCCATTGCGGCGCATAAAATCGGTCATGAACGCCGCCAGCGCATCGCACCCTTCCTGTCCCATCGCATTGTAGATCGACGCGCGAATGCCGCCGACGGACCGGTGCCCTGCCAGACCCACCATGCCCTGCGCGGTCGCCTCGGCGACGAACCGCTTCTCCAGGGCTTCGTCTGGCAGACGGAAGGTGACATTCATCAGCGAGCGATGATCCGGCTCGGCGTGCCCGCGATAAAACCCGCCGCTCTCGTCGATCACCCGGTAGAGCGTCGCCGCCTTGCGCCGGTTGCGTTCTTCCATAGCGACGAGCCCGCCCTGTCGCTCAATCCATTCGAGCACCAGATTCACCATATACACGGCGAACACCGGCGGCGTGTTGTAGAGCGATCGGTTCTTCACATGCGTCGCATAGCGCAGCATCACCGGCAGATTCGATAACGCGCGCTGGAGGAACGCATCACGAATGACCACAATCGTCACACCGGCAGGACCCAGATTCTTCTGAGCGCCAGCGTAGATCAGCGCAAAACGACTCGTTTCAAGCGGACGCGAGAGGATGTCGCTGCTCATATCGGCAACCAGCGGCGCGTCCCCGACGTCGGGCCAGGCGTGCCACTGCACGCCCTGGATCGTTTCGTTACTGGCGATGTGGACATACGCTGCGTTTGGGTCGAGCGTCAGATCCGACTGAGACGGCACGCGGCGATAGCCCGATCCGGCAGTGCTGGCAGCCATCCGCGCCTGGCCGACGCGCAACGCTTCCTCATACGCCTTTTCGGACCATGCACCGGTGAGTATGTAATCCGCCGATGCACCCGGCGGCAAGAAATTGAGCGGCAGCATAGCAAACTGCATGCTGGCGCCGCCCTGTAAGAAGAGCACGTGATACTCTTCGCCAACGCCGAGGAGACGCTTGAGGCGTTCCGCTGCTTCGGCGTTGATCGCTTCGTACTCTGGCGAACGGTGGCTCATCTCGAGGATGGACATCCCGCGACCCTGGTAGTCGCGCAGTTCGTGCTGCGCACGATCCAGCACAGGCGCAGGGAGGATCGCCGGACCGGCGTTGAAATTGTAGACGGCGCTCATGGTGTGCCTCCTGATGATTCTGGAACAGGCACAGTGTAGCACATACGCCCGGCGTTGGTTGCGCCGTTTCGCATGCCATCGATTCGCACTTGACAACCGGAATAATCGGCGCTATGATTACCTTCGCTATGAATCAGACGCCCAACAACCTGCGCACACTGCGTCGCTTCCGTCGTCCGGGTCGCACCGGTCTGGAGGGTTAGCCGCGCGTGCGCAGCACGAGTGCATCGGGCAAGAGAAGCGTCAGCGTGATGATACACCCTTCGGACATACAGACAGTCCGAAGGGCTTTTCTTTGGAGGGCGCATGATCCGCGTCGGCATTTTTGGCGCTACCGGGTATGCCGGGTATGAATTGCTGCGCTGGCTGCGACGCCACCCGGAGGTGCGCATCGTGTTCACCGCCTCCGAGTCGTCGGCGGGTGCGTCACTCGCCGACATTGTTCCTGGTCCCCTGGACGCGCCTTTGATTGCGCCTGACGAAGCGCCGTTCAGCGATGTTGATGTGGTGTTCCTGGCGCTACCGCACGGCGCGGCAGGAAAGACGGCGCGGCGCGCGCGCGCGGCTGGCGTGCGGGTGATCGATTTGTCCGCCGATTTTCGATTGACGACGCCCGAAGCCTACCGGCGCTGGTATGGGCACGACCACCCGGCGCCTGAGTTGCTGCCGGCGCCCTACGGTTTACCGGAACTCAACCGCGAGGCGCTGCGCGGCGCGACGCTGATCGCCAATCCCGGCTGCTACCCGACCGGCATGCTGCTGGGTGTGGCGCCGCTCCTGATGGCTGGCGCCCTCACCGATCCGCTGATCATCGTCGATGCCAAGTCGGGGGTGTCGGGCGCAGGACGCGCGCCGAAGCAGAATACGCATTTCGTTGAGGTGAACGAGAATCTTGCGCCGTACAATATCGGGCAGGTCCACCGGCACGTCGGCGAAATGCTTCAGGAAGCGCAACGCATTGCGCGCGGCATCACGCCGGAGATCGTGTTTACTCCGCAGTTGCTGCCGGTGAGCCGCGGCATCCTGAGCACGATCTACCTGCGCATCCCGGACGACTGGAGCGAGGAGCGGGTGCGCGCGCTGTACCGCGAGCAGTACGCTGGCGAACCGTTCGTGCGGGTGCTGCCGGCGGGCGCGCTGGCAACCCTGGGGCACACAACGTACACCAATGTCTGCGCTATCTCGCTGACCCTGGCGCGACCCGGATTGCTGATCGTCGTCGCCAGCGAAGATAACATGGTCAAAGGCGCGGCCGGTCAGGCAATCCAGAACATGAACCTGATGTTTGGGCTGGAAGAGACAACTGGGTTGGTGTAGGCGCCGTTGAAGGTAGGGGCGAGGCGCCGCCTCGCCCACAGGCGCCAGGGGTTGAGGGGGGGAAGGTTCCAGGTTGAAGGTTAGAAGGTTGAAGGTGAAAGGTTAGAAGGTTGAAGGTGAAAGGTTAGAAGGCTGAAGGTAAACTTCTAACCCCTAACCCCTAACCCCCGACCCCCTGACCCCTAACCCCTGGTTCTCGGTTCTACAGGAGAGAGGAGATGACGGACCCGGCGAGTCATACACTGGTGATCAAAGTCGGCGGCAACGAACTCGACGACGCCATGTTCGTCGCCGAACTGGCGCGCATTGTGGCGGCGATGCGTCCATACCCGGCATTGGTGCACGGCGGCGGCAAAGAAATTGGCATCCTGCAGGAAACGCTCGGCAGCACTCCCCGCTTCGTCGGCGGGTTGCGCTACACTGATGCGACGGCGCTGACCGCTGCGGAGATGGTGTTGTGCGGCAGCGTCAGCACCCGCCTGGTGGCGGCGCTTATCGCCGCAGGCGCCGACGCAATCGGCATTTCCGGCGTAGATCGCGGGTTGATCCGGGTGGTGAAGCAGGAACATCCGGCAGGCGATCTGGGACGTGTGGGACGACCAACTGCTGTGCGCAGCGAAGTGCTGCGCGAATTGCTCGATCACGGCGTCATCCCTGTGATCGCGCCGATCGCCCTGGGACCCGACGGACCCTACAATGTGAATGCCGATGAAGCCGCAGGCGCGGTCGCCGCTGCGCTCAGCGCCGATGAGGTGGTGTTTGTCACCAACGTGCCGGGAGTGCTGGTCAGCGGCGATGTGATGCGTCAGTTGACCCGCCGCGACATTGAACGCCTGATTGCTGACGGAACGATCAGCGGCGGGATGATTCCAAAAGTGCGTGCGGCGCTCACGGCGCTCAACGCGGGCGTGCGCGCCGCGCGCATCACCAATCTGGAAGGCATCCTCGAACACGGAACGACCATCGTTGCAGAAAGGGACCAACACGAATGACCGTACACGTCCGCGAGTCGCAGGTTTTCGTCGTGCCGCCGCGCGCGCCAGACATCATTGTGCGCCGCGCCGAAGAGGACGATGTTGACGCCATTGTTGCCATTGTCGCCGAAAATGCCCGTCAGGGACATCTGTTGCCGCGCAGCGCCGACAATATCCGCGCCACGTTGTCATCGTGGCTGGTTGCGGAGGTGGATGGCAACGTTGCAGGCATTGGCTCGCTGGTCCAGATGAGTCCAACACTGGTCGAGGTGCGTTCACTGGCAGTTCTGCCCGAGTATCGCGGGCTGCGCATCGGGCAGGCGATTGTGCGCGGATTGGTGGACGAAGCGCGGCGTCGCGGGTTTCCAAAGGTGTTTGCACTGACACGCGCTGTTCCGTTCTTCGAGAAATTGGGTTTTCGCATCACCGCAAAAGAGGATTTTCCTGAAAAAGTCTGGCGCGATTGTGCAATCTGTCCGCTCCAGCATGCGTGTGATGAGACAGCGATGGTGATCGAATTTTGAGGGCGCCCCGTACAGATGTTGCAATGCAACGTCTGTACGGTACGGGGCGCTGTGTGAGCGGATGTCCTTGTGAGGTCCTGCATGCAACAACGAACACCTGCAATGCTGGCGCTGGAGGACGGCACGATCTGGCACGGGTATGCGCTGGGGGCGATTGGCGAGCGCGCTGGCGAGGTCGTGTTCAACACCTCGATGACCGGCTACCAGGAAGTGTTGACCGACCCGTCCTATTACGGTCAGATCGTCGTGATGACAGCGCCGCACATCGGCAATACCGGCGTCAACCGCGAGGATGAGGAGAGTCGGCATCCCTGGGTTGCCGGTTTTGTCGTGCGCGCCGCCAGCCCATACGTCTCCAACTGGCGCGCCGCTCAGTCGCTCCATGAGTACCTCGCGGAACACGGCATCGTGGCGATGACCGGGGTTGACACCCGCGCGCTGGTGCGCCACATCCGCACCCAGGGCGCGATGCGCGCCGTCATTTCATCGCAGAACCCGGAGCCGGATCGCCTGATCGCCGCTGCGCGCGCCGCGCCGTCGATGAATGGCCTCGACCTGGTGCCGTATGTGACCTGCGCCGAGCCGTACCACTGGGTTGAGGGCAATCCAGGAGAGTGGGGTCCTGGCGAAACGCCTGCGCAACGCGGCGAGCCAACATTCCACGTCGTCGCCTACGACTTCGGCATCAAGCGCAATATCCTGCGCCTGCTGGCGGAGCATGGCTGCCGCGTCACTGTTGTGCCCGCCACAACGCCAGCCGCCGACGTTCTGGCGCTCGAACCTGATGGCGTGTTCCTCTCGAATGGACCGGGCGATCCGGCAGCGGTGACGTATGGCGTTCAGGCAGTGCGCGATCTGCTGGGCAAAACGCCGGTGTTCGGCATCTGCCTGGGACATCAGATCCTGGGTCTGGCGCTTGGCGGCAAAACTTATAAACTGCACTTCGGTCATCGCGGCGGCAACCAGCCGGTGCGTTTCAGCGATACGATGCGGGTGGAGATTTCCAGCCACAACCACGGCTTTGCGGTTGATGAGTCATCGCTGCCGGAGGGAGTTGAGATCACGCACATTAATCTGAACGATGGGTGCGTCGAGGGATTGCGCGCGCCGGATCAGCGCGCCTTCAGCGTGCAGTACCATCCCGAAGCGGCGCCGGGACCGCACGACGCACGTTATCTGTTTCGCCAGTTTGTCGAACTGATGGCGCAGGCGCGCAACCAGCGCTCAATGTCGGATGGTTGAAGAGTGAGATGATCACTCGCCGCTCGAAAACTGCGGGCGGAACGGACATCGCCGTTCGCTCACATCGACAGGCGGTTCGTGCGATGGCGCCGCCGGGCGCACGAACCCCGCATCAGGGAGAAGCGCCATGTCGCTCTATCAGCGTCTGCGCCTGTTCTACCAGCGTTCACCGGAAGAGCGCATTCGGATCTTGCAGGCGGAACTTGCCGCGCCACTTGACGCGCTGCGGCGTGCGATTGATGAACTGAGCCGTTTGAGCGCGGATCAGACAGCATCACTGATGGGAGGACGCTTCCAGGAACTTATGGATGTGCTGCGTGACTCGATAGCGCGTCTCGACACGCTGGTCAGCGAAGGCGTCGAACGCTGCGAACGTGCGCGCATTGTCGGCGGGTTGAGCGACCATGAACTGCACGTCTATCGTCACGACCTGCTGACGCCGCTCAACAATCTGCGCGGCGTCGGGCGACTGATGAACCGTATCAATGACCCTGGGCTGCCAGCCGATTTTGTGCGTATAATCGGCGACTTCAATAATGCGTCGTGTGATGTGCTCGATGTGATCGACGCGCTGACCGCGGCGCAGGAGCGGAATGGGTGAGGCGAGAGGCAAGAGGCGAGAGGCAAGAGGCGCACGGGTGGAGACGTCGCACCGCAACGCCTCCACACCTGACAGGCAATTATTTCAGCAGAGAGATATATCATCGATGCCGCGACGAACTGATATTCATTCGATTCTGATCATCGGCTCCGGTCCGATTGTCATCGGTCAGGCGTGCGAATTCGACTATTCCGGCGTTCAGGCATGCAAGGTATTGCGCCGCGAGGGATTTCGCGTCGTGCTCGTCAATTCCAACCCGGCGACGATTATGACCGACCCGCAGATGGCGGACGCCACCTATATCGAGCCGCTGACCCCGGAAATTGTCGAAAAAATCATCGAACGTGAACGACCTGACGCGCTCCTCCCAACCGTCGGCGGGCAGACCGGTCTCAATCTGGCGATGAAACTGGCAGAGAGCGGCGTGCTCGACCGGTACGGCGTCCAACTGATCGGCGCGTCGCCAAAAGCGATTGCGCTTGCTGAGGACCGCGAATTGTTCAAGCGCGCGATGACCGACGCCGGGTTGCGCGTGCCGCTCGGCGAAACCGTCAAGACCGTCGATCAGGCGCTGGAAGTGGCGGCGCGGATCGGGTATCCGGTGCTGGTGCGCCCGTCATTCACCCTCGGCGGCAGCGGCGGCGGCGTGGCATATAACGAAGCGCAATTGCGCGATGTCGCTGATCGCGGTCTGCGCGCCTCGCCGGTGACTCAGGTGCTCATTGAGCAGTCGGTTCTCGGCTGGAAGGAATACGAACTTGAGGTCATGCGCGACCGGATGGACAACTTCGTGGTCGTCTGTTCTATCGAGAACCTTGACCCGATGGGGGTTCATACCGGCGACTCGATCACCATCGCACCAGCGATGACTCTGACCGACCGCGAGTATCAGCGGCTGCGCGAGATGGCGAAGATCGTCATCCGCACGGTCGGCGTCGAGACTGGCGGATCGAACATTCAGTTCGCCGTCAATCCACGCGATGGCACGCCGCTCGTGATTGAGATGAACCCGCGCGTCAGCCGCTCATCGGCGCTGGCATCCAAAGCGACCGGCTTCCCGATCGCCAAGATCGCAGCGCTGCTCGCCGTCGGCTACACCCTCGATGAAATTCCAAACGACATTACCCGCGTCACCCCGGCGTCGTTCGAGCCGAGCCTGGACTATGTGGTGGTCAAAATCCCGCGCTGGGCGTTTGAGAAGTTTCCCGGCGTCGATCCGACCCTCGGACCGCAGATGAAGAGCGTCGGCGAGGTCATGGCGATTGGCGCGACGTTCAACGAGGCGCTGCAAAAGGCGATCCGCGGTCTGGAGATCGGCGCCGTCGGGTTTGGCGCATTTGCCAGGAAGCGCCTGAGCGCCGAAACGACGCCGGAGCCGTCAGACAACGACCTGCGCATTCCGACAGCGCAGCGTATCTTCCACGTCGCCAATGCCCTGCGCGCCGGATGGGACATCGAACGAATCGCGGCGCTCACCGGCTATGACCCGTGGTTCGTGGCGCAGATGCGCGCAATTATCGACCTCGAAGCGGCAATGGCGCGCCACACGCTTGAGACGCTCCCCGCTGACCTTCTGCGCGAGGCGAAGGAAAACGGCTTTTCCGATGCGCAGATTGCGCTCATTCTCCAGCCAACCGTCCGCGATGGCACGCCCCACATTCCAACCGAAATGGACGTGCGCGCATATCGCAAGGCGCTCGGCATTCTGCCGGTTTACCAACGGATCGACACCTGCGCCGCCGAGTTTGAAGCCTATACCCCGTACCTTTATAGCACGTATGCGACATCCGATGAGTCGGCAGTGACTGACCAACCCAAGGTGATCATCCTCGGCGGCGGACCCAACCGCATCGGGCAGGGGCTTGAGTTCGACTACTGCTGCGTCCATGCCAGTTTTGCGCTGCGTGACCTCGGCTACGAGACGATCATGATCAACTGCAACCCGGAAACCGTCTCGACCGATTACGACACCAGCGACCGCCTCTACTTCGAGCCGTTGACCCTCGAAGATGTGCTCAACGTCTGGGAGAATGA
>JANWXL010000299.1 GCA_025055265.1 Roseiflexus sp. | reverse complement strand
GGCGCCCCGACGGTGGCGATGACACGGGTGGGCGCCCACAGGGGGGCGCCCCGACGGTGGCGATAACGCAGGTGGGCGCCCACGAGGGGCGCCCCTACTGACGACACCACGATTGGGCCGCCCACGAGGGGCGCCCCGACGATGGCAATGACGCGGGTGGGCGCCCACACGGGGCGCCCCGACGATGGCGATCCCGCAGGTGGGCGCCCACACGGGGCGCCCCGACGACGGCGATGACGCGGGTAGGCGCCCAAATCTACACCGACACACTGGTAAGCAGCGCGCGGGCCGAGTGCAGACGCAAGCTCGCAACCGGATTGCACACCCCGCAAAGCATCAGTTGTTGTGCCCTCAAGGTGCCAGAGAGCTGTCACCTCGTCATTTCTCAGTCGATGTGGTGCCATGCATCGGGAACGACTATTGGGATTGCACTGATGTGTTGGGTCTCTCAGGAGGCGCCAGATGACGACTCTCACGGTTGATCTGCCAGCCCATCTGTACCAGCGTCTGCAGGCAGAGGCAGCGCGCACGGGCCAGCCGA
This sequence comes from Roseiflexus sp., assembly GCA_025055265.1. Taxonomy (GTDB): domain Bacteria; phylum Chloroflexota; class Chloroflexia; order Chloroflexales; family Roseiflexaceae; genus Roseiflexus. Next base: position 5,835 of record JANWXL010000299.1, on the reverse strand, counting down.
TCGAACAACTGGTGGAAACATATATCGCAGCAGGTCTGATGCAGCTGCAAAACGAACGCGAACGTGCGCGCGAGGTGCTGCGCGCCGCTGGTCTGCTTGCCGAACCCAGCGCTGAGATGAAAGCCCGCGCGGCGCAGGCGACGATGACGCTTGCCGAGGTGCAGGCGGCACTGGATCGGGTCGGCGGTAAGCCGCTCAGCGAGATTATCATTGAGCAGCGTGGGCCGAAAGGATGAGCGCATACTACATCGACTCGAGTGTGCTGGTGAAGCGCTATGTGACCGAGACAGGCGCCTCCTGGGTGCAGGCTCTGGCTGATCCGGTTGCAGGCAATGTGCTTGTGAGCGCGACGATCACTCGCATTGAGGTTGCCGCCGCGCTTGCAAGTCGTCATCGCATGCCGGGCGGACTTTCGCGCGCTGAGTGTGATAGCGCAGTCGCGCTGCTGGAACAGCACTGTGTTATGGAGTACATTCTGATCCCCGTTGACACGCCCGTGCTCGACCAGGCACTGGCACTGATGCAGCGCCATTGCCTGCGCGCTTACGATGCAGTACAACTTGCGGCTGCGCTTCTGGCCAATGACACGTACATGGCGGCCGGACTTTCCGCGCTTGTTTTTGTGAGCGCCGATCACGATCTGCTCAGCGCCGCGCAGGCAGAAGGTCTCGCCACTAAGAATCCGCATACCCATCCCTGAGCAAATTGTGGCCGGAACGCCAGGCTTGAGCACGAGCGTGCTGGAGGATCGTTCCGCTGTTCCTGTGTTGCGCCCAGGTGAGCCTTTGGGAGGATCTGGGGCATAGGGGCACTCCTACGACGGCGCTCCCGCAGGTTAGCGCCCCCTGTGGGCGCCCTGCCAACACACGCGCCCCCCATCGTAGGGGCAGGCCCCCGTGCCTGCCCTCTTTGGGCGCCCCGGCAACCGCGATCCCGCATTCGGGCGCCCACAAGGGGCGCCCCTACGTTGGTGTTGCCCACGGGGGGATGCCCAAACTCCCCCTTCTCCCCCCCAACCCCCCGCATGCGGGGGGCGCAGGGGGGTGCGGGAGAAGGGGGCAGGGGGGACGCTTTCAGGTGGAGATTTTTCTGGCAAACCATCGTGTTGAGTCGCCTGTTTTTGGGCATCAGAATGCCTCAACTCCCCCTCTCCAGCGATGCTGGAGAGGGGGCAGGGGGGTGAGGAAGAAAAAGGCTTTGAGACGCGGAAAACATCCCTCGTATCTAAAAACTCTACACTTGAGATCAGGGGGGATGAGGGCAACATCTCACCCCTCCACCACTCCCCGCCGCAGCCGCCACCCCGCCAGCAACGCCAGCAATGCTAGCAGCACAAGCGGCGCCAGCCATGCCGGTTGCTCCGCGCCGCCGGTGCGCGGCAGCGCCGACGGGATCTTCGCGGCGCGTGAGAGCACCCACGCGGCGTAGTCCGCCTTTGGTTGCTCGCTGTAGAAGGTCAACTGGTTGTAACTGATGCCGCGCGTCGGTTCGAGCGCGTGACCGAGACCGGGGTACTCCTTGAGCGTGAAATCGGGGTGGTTGGCGAACGCCTGATTCAGCCCGCGCACGTTGCGCAGCCGTGTGGCGCCGTCGAGTTCGCCCTGCAGCACCAGCACCGGCTGGCGAATGACCGCACCCTGGTCGTACACATTCGGAACAGCGCGCATCAAGTCAACAAAGGAATCCTGGTCTACCCAGGCGCCCAGGTTGGGCCGGACCTCGCTGTTGAGGTCAAGCACGCCGTCACCATTCTTGTCGAAAAACGGATTGACTGCGACGCGATCAGTGACGCTGCCGTCAACAAAGGCGAAATCGAGCAATCCTTTCGTGTTGAACCCGCCGTCGCCTTCCTGCGCCCGTTTGATCACGTCTGCGGTTATGCGTCCATCCGGCGCGAAGGTCAACAGATATGGCAGCACGACATCGGTGTAGTCCTCGATAAACATCTGACGATCAGTGGTCGCAATCGGTCCCACCAGGATCGCACCGGCAAGCTCCGGGGTCTGAGCGACGATCTCCGCAGCCGCCAGGGTCGAAAAGCTCCAGCCGTGGACGAAGATGCGCCGCGCATCGACGCGCCGGTTGGTCTTGATCCGTTCAATGACTCGCCGGGCGTCGGCGACCATGTCCACCGGCGTCTGCGCAAAGACTTTATCCAGATCGGCATACGCGCCGGGACCGGTGACGTAGCGCGGGTTGTAGCGCACGACCGCAATCCCGCGCGCCGACAGGTACTCCGCCAGGTCTTTGTAGATCGGCACGGTGACGATGGGCGGCACGAGAAAATCCATATCGACGTCGGGGTGCATCACCAGGATCACGGTTGGGAACGGTCCGGCCTGACCGGCGGGGTAGGTCAGTCTCGCGTTGCTGACCCAGCCGTCGCCGAGTGTGACTGTGAAGTTTTCTTCGGCGACGGCGGCGGGCGCGCTCTGGGCAGCGGCGGAGGGAATGGCGAGAAGCGCAATGATGACCAGTGCGGCGATGAGCGCCGCGTTCGTTCGCGTTCGCATCGGATGGCTCCTTTCCTTGCGTTTGCCGTTGACGGGGCAATGGTATTTCACCATACTCCGTCTTGTCAGTGAAGCGGCGAAGGTATACAATTACGGATACAATTTCGCTTTCTTCCACACGATCTTCTGGTGATTGGGTCCGGGAAGGCGCCCGGCGACTGATGGACATTCACCAAATAATCCGGCGTTCGCGTTGCGCCCGGCGGCTGATTAGTTCGTAAACGAAGTTTTCTGACTTTTTGCGACCTTGAGTGCGGCGAAGGTCATACGGCACAGGATGAGGTGGATGCTTCGCCGCACCCAAACGGTAAATCACTGGAAAACTTGCTTTACAAACCACTGATGGTTTTTGAATAATTATTCCGCTATGCGCCTACGCGCCCGGCGGTTGATGGTTTTTGAATAATTATTCCGCTATGCGCCTACGCGCCCGGCGACTGAAGTCGCGGGCTACGGAATGCGAAGCCCGCCTGCGCGGGCTAGACCGGGCAATGCCGCATGAACGTATCAAACTCCATTAGCCGTGGGTTACAGAAAGCCTTGTGAGGCGGGGGAAGAGGACAAAAAAGGCGTCAGGGTGCGAAAAACACCCTTCTGCGAAATCTTTGTGCCTCTATGCCTTTGTGTGCCCTTATTGGAAAGGTTATTGCCCCAGGAGGAGGTCGCCGTGCTGGAAGAAGCGTTTACGCGCGCGATCAGGGAACGGCGCATTGCGCTGGAGCTGACTCAGGCGCAACTGGCGCAGCAGGTCGGTTGTGCGGTGGTCACGCTCAAACGGATCGAAACCGGGTCGCTGCGCCCATCCCGCGAACTGGCGGAACGCATTCTGCGCATGCTCGACGTCGCGCCCGAACAGCGCACGGAGCTGCTCCGCCTGCTGCACCGGCCCCGCCGGAGACGCGCTGCGCGGAACCCCTTCAAGGGTCTGTACGCATTCGCGGAAGACGATGCCGACGATTTCTTTGGCAGGGAGACGCTGGTAGCCCGCCTGCTGGAGCGGTTGTCCGGCATCGCGCGGGCGGCGACTGGCGCCGCGCGGTTGCTGGCGGTCGTTGGTCCTTCGGGCGGCGGAAAGTCGTCGGTGGTGCGCGCCGGGCTGATTCCTGCGCTCCGCCAGGGCGCGCTGCCCGGTTCAGACCGCTGGCGCATCTGCATGGCATTGCCTGGCATGCGCCCGTGTGCCGCGCTCGATGACGCTCTGATGCACGGCAGAGCGGGACTCGTCGTGTTCGATCAGTTCGAGGAACTCTGGACGCTCTGCCAGGACGAATCGGAACGCGCCGCATTCCTGAGCCGCCTCCTGGCGCTTGCGAGCGAGCCTGGCGGTCCGTTCGTCGTCGTGACGCTGCGGGCGGACTTCTATGATCGCCCGTTGCAGTACCACGCCTTCGGCGCGGCGCTGCGCGAATGCACCGAGGTGGTGTTGCCGCTGACGCCGGACGAAATCGCCCGCGCTGTCAGCGGTCCGCTCGAACGGTCAGGGGTGGCCATCGAGCCGGAGCTGGTCGCCGCGCTGGTTGCCGATGCCGGGCAGCGCCCCGGCGCGTTGCCGCTCCTTCAGTACACGCTGACCGATCTGTTCGAGCGGCGCGGCGCGGCGGGGCTGACGACGGCGGACTACCGGACCATCGGCGGGATTGCCGGAGCGATCACCCACCGCGCCGATGACCTGTATGAGTTGCTGGACAGCGCCGATCGTGACGCGACGAGGCAGATCTTTCTGCGGTTGGTGCAGGTCGGCGAGATGGGCGAAGCCACGCGGCGGCGGGTGTATGCCGCGGAATTGCCCGAACGGTCCGGTGAAATCACCGAACTGTTCGCCCGCCACCGGTTGCTGACGCTCGATCATGACCCTGGCGGCACGACGGTGGAACTGGCGCACGAGGCGCTGATCGATAGCTGGAACCGGCTGCGCGCCTGGATCGACGAACACCGCGACGCGCTGCGCACCCACCGGCGCCTGGCGCACGCCGCATCCGAATGGCACGCCGCTGGCGCCGACCTCAGCTTTCTTGCCAGCGGCGCGCGCCTGGCGCAGTTCGAAGCGCTGGCAGCCATCGAACTCAATACGCAGGAGCGCGCCTTTCTCGCAGCGAGCATCGCCGAGCGCGAGCGGCGCATCGCGCAGGAACGGGCGCAGCAGGAGGCGCTGCGTGAGAACCTGGCGCGTTCCGAAGCGCAGCGCCTGGCAGCCGAAGCCAACCGGCTGCTGCAGCGCGGCGGCAGCGCCGAATTGATCGCTCTGCTGGCGCTCCACTCGCTTGAGCTGCGCTACACGCCGCAGGGTGATGAAGCGCTCTGTGGCGCGATCCTGCTCGACCTGCCGGTGCGCCACTTTACCCCGCAGACCGGACGGATCCATTGTGTTGCCTATGCCCCGGACGGACAGACCGTCCTGACGGGGGGGCAGGATCCGGTGATCCGGGCATGGGATGTCGCCACCGGCGTCGAGGTGCGCCAGTTCGTTGGTCACACCAGCAATCTCCGCACCCTGGCGTTCTCCCCGGACGGACGCCTGATCGCCAGCGCTTCTGACGACGGCGCCGCGTGCATCTGGGACGCTGCCAGCGGCGCGTTGCTGCACCGGTTGCCGCACGGCGCCGGTGTTCGGGGAGTCGCGTTCACAGCGGACGGCAGGCGGTTATTGACCTGGGGTATGGAACCACGTCTGCGGCTCTGGGATCCGGCGTCCGGCGCCGTGATCGAAACGCTCGATACCGGTCGCGAAACATTGCACGGCGTCGCTCTTGCACCCGACGGTCGCAGTTGCATCTACTGTGCAGGGAATACCATACTGCGCTGGACATTCGGCGAACCTTCACCGGTTACGCTGCTGTGCGACATTCCTGGCACCTTCGAGGTTGCCCGCACGCCTGATGATCGTATGATTCTGGTAGAACCCTATACTGAATTCGTCGTGCAGCGCCTGGACATCGAGACGGGCAGCGTCGTGTGCGAGTATCGCGGCCATACCGACTGGATCGAGCATTTCTCCGTGACGCCCGATGGCGCTGGGGTTATCACCAGCAGCCTGGACTCGACAACGCGCCTGTGGGATATGCAGACCGGCGTCGAGGTGCGGCGCTTTGCCGGGCACAACAACCTGATCTGGAGTCACGCCTGCTCGCCAGACGGTCGCTTTGTGCTGACGGGCGGCACCGACGGCACAGCCACCCTCTGGTCGCTCGACGACGCTCCCGATCCGCCGGTGTTACGCGGCTCGCCCAGCGGTCTGATGGCAGCCGTCTTCATGCCAGATGGCAGAACGGCAGTGACCATCGGCGATGATCGTGCGCTGCGGGTCTGGGATACAGCGACAGGG
>JANWXL010000033.1 GCA_025055265.1 Roseiflexus sp. | reverse complement strand
TGGCAATGAGTGCCGCACAGGGCACATGCCGCCCGCCTCTAAAGGCGGGCGCTTTCTTATATATTGAAATTTTGGAGAATCCCTATGTCCCAGAACGACAACTCAAACCATGCGTATTACTGTCCGACATGCGGCAGTATGTTGGCACCCGAGAACGATCGCCTGCGCTGTACAGAGCCACAGTGCCCTGAGCGCAACCGCAGCCTGTTTCTCGCCTATGGCCCGCGTCTGGTCCTGCGCGAGCCGCGTGCAAACGGGGATTTGTCTGTGACAATGCCCTGGGAAATGCACTCCAGCGAGCGCGCCTCCAGGTAGTTCACCTCTGGAGTTTACCTGCCTCTGACTGCCAGGCGCTGACCGTTCGTTCTGGCAGTCAGGAGGTAAAGGCTTCAAGTGTCGCTCACCATCCGCCACCGCTGCGTCCGCCGCCGCCCCAACCGCCGCCGCTACTCCCACCGCTGCCCCAACTACCGCCGCTGCGTCCACCGCCGCCCCAATCGCTGCCACTACGACTGCCGCCGCTCCAGCTGCCTGAACTGCGCCTGCCGCTGCTGCCGCTCCAACTATCGTCGGAGTCGTGACCGTCCAGCAGCATACCAACCAATACCCCGCCGATAAAATCGCCCAGGCTATCCTGGCTTCCCTGATCGGTAAACTGTTGCTCCAGTATCCGCGATGCGCGTTCGGCTTTGTCGTAGGCGTCACGCGCCCGCTCCAATGCGCGCCGCGCATCGGCTTCGCTATGCACCTCTCCGATCTGATTGTAACTGGCGCGCGCCTCTTGAATGAGCGACACTGCGCTCAGTCCCCCCACCTGCGCCGAAAGCTTCTCAGCGCGCGTGATCGCCGATCTGGCGCGATTAGCTTCGGTGCGCACCTGACGCCGTAAGGCTTCAATACGACGGTAGTGGTTTTCAATCTCCGCGTAGATCCCGGCAGCCTGCTGTTCGAGCGCCGTGTATCGCTCAATTGCGTCACGCAACGCCTCGGCGCGCGCCTCTTCTTCCTTCTGTTCGGCGCCCTGTGCGGCAGTATAGGCTGCCTGAAGATTGATCTGCAAGCCGTTGATCTTATCCTTCGCGCCGACCGGGAGATCACGCGGGTGAACAGTCATGAACTGCACAATCTTCTGCACTTCCGCTGTAGCGACCTGCTGCATGCGTTTCAGTTGTTCGCGCAGCCGGTTCATCGCTTCGACTTCGGAGCGCGCTCCGCGCAGCGCTTCATCCGCCAGATGATTGGCTTCGTGCGCCAGACGAATAATCTGCAGCCAGTCGGGACGCTCCAGTTGCATCTCGGCGCGCGCCTGCGCCAGCGCCGACTCGGCGCGCGCCAGCAGCTTCTCCGGTTCCTTGCCGACGTCGGGATCATTGGCAGCGATAAATGCGCGCCCCTGCATAATGTCCGCCTCGGCTGCGGCGATTTCGTCGCGCGCTGCATCCCGCGCCGCCTCCAGGTCTTTCAGGCGCTTGATGATCGCTTCAATAAGTGCGCGCGCATACGCGATGCGCTCCTCCGCCTGATCAAGATCGGCGCTGGCTTCGATGAACTCCTGCCGCTCCATTGAGTTGCGCTCGGCAGCCCGCTCCCACAACGCCTGCGCTTCATCGGCGGCGCGCTCGGCTTCGCTGCCGTTGCCGCGAATGTCGCTCCACGTGCTCTCGGCGAACTCATCGACGAGGTCAAACACACGCCATCCCTCATCGATGAACGATGCAAGCGCTTCGCCCGCCGCCCGAACTTTTTCCAGTCGCTCAAGGTTGGCGCGATAGCGCGCCGGAAGCCCGCCGCCGCGGATGACCCCCAGTTCCCGCGCTTTATCCGCCTGGTCGAGCAAACTGGCGACGCCTTCGGGTCCGACTACGGGCAGCGCCGCCGCCGCCTGGCGTAGCAATCCTTCGGCAGTGTTGAACGACGCCAGACCCGCATCAACACGGAATCCCTGCGCTGCCGCTCGTTCGGCGGCGGCGCGTCCAGCGGCGATGCCGTCCTGGATGTCGCGCATCCGTGCAATCGTACCGGCAAGCGCTGTGATTGCGGCTGACGCTGCCTCCGCCGCCGCGATTGCATCGGCAGCCCGGCGCTCCTGCAGCAACTGTTCAGCGCGTTCGACCAGCGACTCGGCGGATTGCAACGCCGCTTCGGGCTGGAGATCGGCGCTGAGGGCGCTGAGTTGCGCGGCAACGTCAGCCAGCGCTTTTTTTGCTTTGTCCACCTCGCCCGGCGCCGCCTGCGCGATCCGGTCGAGTTCGGCGCGGCGCGCTTCGACCTGCGCCAGCCGCTCGCGTATGGCGGTCGCCTCCTGCGCTATCTGGCGATACTGCTGCGCAGCGGCTTCATAGTCAGCCTGCACAAGCGTTTTGCGCAGCACCAGGCTCTTTTCCGTCTCGGCGAACCGCTCCTGAACGCGCGCGAACCGCTGCTCGACATCGCTCTGCATCGCCGCGAGCTGGCGCACATCCGCTTCTGCGTAAGAAACCCGGTCGAACTTCGCTTTTTCCTGGGCACTGCGCAGCGCCTGGCTGAGATCGACAATGGCGGAGCTTGCCAGACGACGCGCCTCCTCCGTCGCAGCGCGCGCCGCCTCCAGCGCCTTCGCCGCTGCGCGTCGCCTCTGGAAACCGCTCCAGAGCGTCGGCCCGGCCACCGCCAGCAGCACCAGGAAGATCACGCCAGCGACGATTGGAACCGGATTGATATTGATGGTCGTTCCGCCTGCGGGAACCGGAGGCGAGGCGATAGAGCGTTCGATTGCCGTCAAAGCGTCAACGACGCCGCGGGTCGCATTGCCGCTCGCCAGTCCGGGGTTCAACTGATTCTGGCGAATCGTTTCGGCATTATCGTTCGTGCGCAGCGCCGCATTCCAGCGGTCGCCATACGCGATCTCTGAGTAGCGCGGGTTGAACGAAACGTAGATGGCGATTGTATCGGCATTGATCGCGCTGCCGCTGGCGAGACCGGCGCGCTGATAGCGGCGCAGCGCATCGTTCTCGCCGCCGCGTTGCACCAGGAAGACGCCAACTCGCGCGCCGCGGTCGACAAGCGGCTGCGCCGCGCGCCGCACGGCAGCCCTGTCGAGACTTTCGGTTTCGTCAATGATCGTTGGATTCGACTGCGCCAGCGTCGGGGCGACCAGTACGATCATCAGCAACGCGAGCAGCGCCAGGATGCCTGCCTTGTGTACGTGTTTCGGGAGCATCACGGGCAACTCCTTTCCTTAGATGTTTCCATTGTAGCACGGGTTCCTGGCGGACGCAGATGACCGGCGCCCGGACGGTTTTCGGGCGAAGCGCCGGGAGAACGCCAGCGCGCAGCGTGTGCGCCAGTCAGCGCGTCGTCGGATGCGGTGGCGGTCATCGCCTGGGCGGTTCGGGCGAAGCGCGGGGGACGCCAGCGCGCGATGTTCTATGGCAGTGACTCATCCTGACCCCGAGCGGCGTAAGGGCGGGTCTCAGACCCGCCCTTACGCTCCGCTGCCCCATTCGCGTTCGCTGTGCAGGGAGAGCGCACAGCATCGTCTGCTACGGCGCTGTTGCCTCGGCGCCTGGCGCAAAGCCTGGTGCGCGGACCAGCACTGGAGGGGCTTTCACGTCCTCAGCGAGGGCTTATTCCTCTCGAGGATTAAGAAAATAGTCCGGTGTTCCTGGGCGCTGCGGGCTGAAGCCCTGGCTGAGATCGTGGAAGCCCCTTTGGGGCTTCTATGTCCTGAGCGAGGGCTTTAGCCCGCAGC
>JANWXL010000028.1 GCA_025055265.1 Roseiflexus sp. | reverse complement strand
TAAATGTTGCGGGCTAGTAAAATGAGTCCGGCATTCCTGCGTCGTCGAGTTGCGCATCCGCTGAGCTGCGGGCTAATCAGGATTTGAGATGAATCCGGTAAACCCGTGCTGCCGAGCCGCGCGTCCTTTGAGCTGCGGGCTAAAGCCCTTGCTCAGAACGTAGAAGCCCCGAAGGGGCTTTCACAATCTCAGCCAGGGCTTCAGCCCGCAGCGCCCAAGAATACCAGACTATTTTCTTAGTCTGCATCCGCCTGCAGCGTCCTGGCTTGTGCTCTCAAGGCTCCTCCGAGGTTGCACTGGACATCTCCAGCGCTTCTTCAGCCTTTGCAGCGAGGAGATCGGCGAAGGCGCGCAGCGCCATCTGTTCCAGCATCGCTCCAATCGCGCCCGCCTGCGGCGCGGCGATCCGGCGGCGTTCGAGCGCCTGAAGAACAAAGCATGCGCCTGCCGGGTTGTCGAGCAGAAAATCGCGCAGAAACGCCTGCACAAACGTGTCGAGCCAGACCCCTTCGCCCTGTGGATCGGTGCGCAACCGCGCAAGCGCCGCTTCATACCCGCCGCAGCGGTGCGTGATCCGCTCAACGAAGCGCTCGACGGCAATGCCGAGCAGCAGATCAAACTGCAGGCGCTGATACGCTTCCACGACCGTCCTCTGCCCTGATGGCAGCTTCCTGCCGCGCGATTTCTGCCAGGACCTCGTCAACGCCGGTCACAGCATCGGCGTCGTCGCACGCGGCAAACAGGCGTCGCGCCTCGCTCAACTGTCGCCGCGCACGCGCAAATTCCCCCAGATGCGCCAGCGCATTGCCCTGGTTGGCGAGGACTCGCGCATATCCCGCCGGATCACGGCGCGGGTCGCAGGTCGCCAGCAACTCATCGTACAGCCCAACCGCTTCGATTAGATGGTCGTGCAGGTTCGCCGACGGCAGGTACTGAAGCGCATTCGCCAGGTTGAGTTGCGTGCGGCGCCAGAGATCGGGATGCGTCTCGCGCGTGTAGATCGTCAGCGCCTCGCGCAACGCCTGCACTGCAATCCCTTTGCGCAACTGGTCGCTGGCTTCAGTCAACGGCATCGCCAGATAGACAAGCGCCAGATTGTTTTGCGCCAGTGCGTAGAGTTCAGGCGCTGTCTCGCGCGTATAGAAACGCAGCGCCTCCTGGTAGCACTTGCTCGCCTCAAGTAGCATAGCGCGCCGTCCTTCGGCGCATTCCTGGTAGAGCATGCCCAACCGCAACGCCAGATGCGCACGCACGTCGGGCAGGTTGTGCAATCCGATCAGCGCTAGCGCCTCGCGCAGCGACCGGATCGCGGCGTCGGGATCGCTGTCGAGCACCTGCATCTCCGCCAGATCGCCGAACAACTGTGCGGCAAGGAGCGGCGAGATGTCGCGCACGTCGGCAATGGCCTGTTGCAGCAGCGCGCAGGCAACCTCGCGGTGGTCGATCTCCATCGCGTGCGCAGCCTGGGCAGCGCGGATGCATGCCGCCACCTCGCCATGGCAACCTTCCGCATCCGGCGGTCGGTCGATGATGCCGGTCGTGTACGCCGCGAGATCGAGTAATGCGCCGAGTTCGCCGTCGAGTTCGCTGCGCAACCGCGCATAATCTTCAGGGTTGCCGCGCAGCACGAAGCGGTTGTAGCGCGCTTCGGGAGACGGATCGCTTTCCAGCGCCTGCCATGCCCCATCTGCATCGCCACTGAGCGCCTGCACGTAAAAGCGCAGATGAGCCGGAACGCTTTCAGGAACGCGACCGGTCAGCAACGCCTCGCACAGTTCATCTCCTCCATCCGTCGCCGGTACAACCAGTTACCCGGCGGTAAGCGGAAAAATGCCTAGCGGCTGCGGTTGGAGCTGTCGATGGGTCATACTCTTAGTCTCGCGCTTCTATCCTTCGTCTCGAAACGGTGTATCACGCATGGCGCCACGACGGTACATATCGGCTGCGTTCTCCGCCATCCGCCTGGTGCGATGGGCGCTGATCCGATGACGGCGCACGCCGTC
>JANWXL010000027.1 GCA_025055265.1 Roseiflexus sp. | reverse complement strand
CTCGTCCTGCTGACGCTGGCAGCGACGCTGGCGGGATGCGGCGGGCAGCGCGCTGGCGTGTCGCCCGTCAGCGACGCATCGATTGACATTCCCGCAGGCGTGGCAGTCGAGTCGCGGTTGGTGGATCGCGGCGGCGGCGTGCCAGCGCCAGGCGAGGTTGCGCCGGATTTTGCGTTCACCTTTGCGAATGGCGAGACGCGCCGCCTGAGCGATCTGCGCGGCGCGAAGGTCGTGGTCAATTTCTGGGCCACATGGTGCGCGCCGTGCGAGGAAGAAATGCCTGACCTGCAACGTCTCGATGCACGCGACGACGTGGTGGTGCTGGGAGTGAACCGCCTCGAGCTGCCTGATGTTATCATTCCCTTTGCGCGTGAACGCAATCTGACGTTCACGCTGATCGCCAACCCTGACGGCGATATTATCGAGCGGTACGGCGCGAAGAATATTCCGGTCAGCTACTTCATCAACAGCGACGGCACGATCGGCTACCGGCAGCTTGGCATTATGACGTTCGAGATGATGCAGGAGCAGGTGGACCGGCTGCGCTGACAGCGAGACGCTATGGAACGAACAAGCGAAGAAATCATCGAATTGGCGCGCCGCGAGATCGCCGCGCGCAGGGAACAGGAACGCAGCGAACGCGAGATCCCGTGGCGCTTCGCGTTCATCGGGCTGCTTGGCGCAATTCTGGCGGGACTGATCCTCTGGCCCGGCGCGCCGGTGAACTGGAAGATGTACGCCGCCGTCCATGGGGTCTGCGCGCAGGTGCACAACGTCTCGCTCGGCGGCGAGCAACTTCCGCTCTGCGCGCGCAACACCGGCATCTACAGCGGCTTTCTGCTGACTTTCATCTATCTGATGCTGATCGGTCGCGAGCGCGCCGCGAAGCCGCCGCCTCCCGCGATTGTCGTCGCACTGGCGGCGCTGGTGGTGATTATGGCGGTAGATGGCTTCAACTCCCTCTTTGTCGATCTCTTCCTGCCGCATCTCTACACGCCGCGCAACGAACTGCGCACCCTCACCGGCATCGGCATGGGCACGGCAATGGCAGTGGCGATCCTGCTGGTGCTAAACCTGTCGCTGCGGCGCGACCCCGATATGGAGCAGCGAGTAATCGGCAACTGGCGCGAACTCGGCGGCGCACTGCTGCTGGGATTGCTGGTGCACGCCGCAATCTACGGCAATGTCGCCATCACGTACTGGCCCATCGCTATCGTCGCCTGGACCGGCATCGTCGGCATTCTGTTCCTGGTCAACCTGTTGATCGTCGCGCTGGTGATGAACTACGAGGGTCGGGTGGTGCGCGTGATCGAACTGGCGCGCCCGGCAACCGTCGCCCTTGTCGTGACCGCGATGATGCTGGGGTTGATGGCGTGGGGACGCTTCTGGCTCGAGGCGCAGGGCTTGATGGTCTCGTACTAAATATAGTACATCATTGCGCCAGAGCGCTGCGCCTTGCGCTGGCAGAGGTCTTCCAGGGTAATGCTTGCCAGGTAGCGTTCCAGAATTTCGCGCGCCCCATCCCACACCTCGCGCACGAGGTCGCGATCCATTGGATCGGTTGGTGTCGGCGCATCCCGTCCGCTATCGAAGGTCAGCAATGGACCTTCGAGCGCCAGGAGCGCGTCGAGGACCGTAATCTGCGATGGGGGACGCGCCAGACGGTGCCCGCCCTGCGGACCGCGGATGCTTTCGATCAGCCCGGCGCGGCGGAGCAGGATCAGGATCTGATTGAGGTAGTTTTCGTCGATCCCCTGACGGAGATGAATCTCATGGCTCTGAACAGGTCCCTCGCCGACGCGCTGTGCGAGGTCGAGCAGCGCGCGCAAGCCGTATTCGCCTTTGCTGGAGATGCGCATAGTCAAGTGAACTGGTCAAGTATCTTTGTTATTGTAGGATAGCATGGATCGGGGGGAGAGGCAAGGGAGATGCTTGTGGCGGGTCCAGGCATGAATTGTCAGACAGCGTCCTGGCGCGGCGGGCTAAAGCCCTTGCTCAGGTCAGGCAAGCCCCTGCAGGGCTGCGATGGGCGCAAGCGCCATCGGCTGCGCGGGGAGCAGGCGCGACTTCGTTCGCCATCGCGCTTTTTCTTTGGCGTCTGGAGCGGCGCCCGGCGCGCGGACCAGCCCCGGAGGGGCTTTCACGATCTCAGCCAGGGCTTCAGCCCGCAGC
>JANWXL010000048.1 GCA_025055265.1 Roseiflexus sp. | reverse complement strand
CAGTACCGCGCCTTTATGGAAGACGGCGGGTACGCCAGAGACACGTATTGGACGCCGCACGGGCGCGCCTGGAAGCGCGAATGGCAGCGAACGCAGCCGTGGCTTTGGGACGAACCGCAGTACACGGGCGCGAACCAGCCGGTCATCGGGGTGTCGTGGTACGAAGCGATGGCCTTCTGCGCCTGGTTACAGGAATGGGTACAGCGTGTAGGGGCGCAGCGTGCTGCGCCCGATGAGATGCAGCGTGCTGCGCGCGGTGAGACGCAGCGCGCTGCGCCCCGCCCCGTGGCATTGCCAGAAGGATACACATTCCGCCTGCCAACCGAAGCGGAGTGGGAAGTCGCAGCAGCATACGACAGCAACGGGCGGCGGCGAACATACCCGTGGGGGAATGACGAACCGACGCCGGAGCGGGCGTTCTTACGACCAGCCCCTATCGGTAGGACCAGAGCCAGTAGGGAGTCGCCCGGCAGGCGCGGCGGCGTGCGGCGCGCTCGACATGGCGGGGAATGTGTGGGAAGTGACAGCGAGCCGGTGGGATGCCTATCCGGTCGGCAGCGCGCAGCGCATGGAGGATCTCGCGCTCGACGACTGGGAGAAGGTTCCGTGGCGCGGCGGGAGTTGGTGGAGTAGTAGCACATATGTTCGCTTCGGGGCGCGGGTCAGGCTCTGTCCGGGCGACTTCATGGGCGACCTCGACGGGTTTCGGATTGTCGTCGCCCCTCACTCGCACTAATAACAAGGTAATCCGGCATTCGCCCTGCGCCCGGCGGTTGGTGGTTTTTGAATAATTATTCCGCTATCCGCCCACCCGCCCGGCGCCTAAAGTCGCGGGCTACGGAAAGCGAAGCCCGCCTGCGCGGGCTGCACCGGGCGATGCCGGATTATTTTCTCAAGAACCATAAGCCGTAGGCTGGCGCTGCGCAGCCCGCCTGCGCGTGCTGTACCTCACTATTTGATGCGGGCGATGGATGAGGGCACGATAGTGCGATGCACCGTCGCTACTGGGAATGTCTCCATGTTCCGCGCGCAACTTTCAACGTTCACCCTTCAATGCTTGACACCTCAACCCTACAGAGGCGCATGTTCTGATACAATTCAGAGCAGAAATGCACATGCCATCATCGATGGCTGCATGGACGGCGTTTCGCGCCTCTGCGCCTTTGTGCGAGTTCGAAGGACGTTTCGTATGGCTGTCCCGGCGCTGTTGCGACAAT
>JANWXL010000006.1 GCA_025055265.1 Roseiflexus sp. | reverse complement strand
ACGCCGCGCCACCACCGCCACCCGGCAGCGCGACGCCGCACTCATCGTTTGTATCCATTCCCGCGCAGGGACACACCAGCTTTCTGGACGTGTCCCGCGCGGGACGTCACGGAACGTTGGCGTGCTCTGCGCTCCTGAACTCGCCAGGAGACAGCAATGCTGCACAACGTTCCTGTTCTGCCCACGATGTTCAAGAACCGCTACGTTCTGGGCTACGTAGACGATCCTATTCGGAGAGCCATGGTCCAGACGACGTACCCGATGTTCTTCGAACTGATCTGTCATGGTTCGTGGCCTACCAAAGAAGGCGAAACGTTTGCGACCCCATATGTGTATGTGGGAGAAGACGACTGGCGGACGAAACCGCTGAATGCAGAGCAACTCTTTGAAATCATCGTCACCCATCCGGCATATTCTCTCGGACAACCCGTCCGTCTGATCATGTGCTGGGTAGGATATGGTCCCAACTCGCTGGCACAGCAGCTCGCAGACCTTCTGGGAGCGCCTGTGCTGGCGGCAAATGAACGTGTCGATGCCGATACGCTTTGTCCCATCAACAACGGTCGCTGGATACTGTTCGAGCCGCGCATTCGCTGATAACACCATGGGTACAGGAGCGTGACCTTGCTCCTGTGCCCATCTTCGTCTTGAGCGGTCAACGAATGGGGAAACAAATAAACGAATGGGCGCAAATACAACGAATGCACCCTCTCTGCCTTGCCCCTCTTGCCGCGTCTTGAGCGGTCAACGAATGGGGAAGCGAATAAACGAATGGACGCGAATACAACGAATGCGCACCCTCCGCCTCGCCCCTCTTGCCGTGTCTTGAGCGGTCAACGAATGGGGAAGCGAATAAACGAATGGACGCAAATGAGGGGACGCGGTCCCGCAGTGGGTGGCCTGCGCGGTCAGCGAAGAAGCGAATAAACGAATCGGTCAACGAATGGAGAAGCAAATAAACGAATGGGTCAACGAATGGGGAAGCGAATAAACGAATGGGTCAACGAATGGGGAAGCGAATAAACGAATGGACGCGAATGAGGGGACGCGGTCCCGCAGTGGGTGGCCTGCGCGGTCAGCGAAGAAGCGAGTAAACGAATCGGTCAACGAATGCGTTAGCGAAGAAGCGAATTGGTCAACGAATGGGGAAACGAATAAACGAATGGGGAAACGAATAAACGAATGGGTCAACGAATGGCGCAGCGAAGAAGCGAATGGGTCAACGAATGGGGAAACGAATAAACGAATGGGTCAACGAATGGCGCAGCGAAGAAGCGAATGGGGAAGTGAATACACAAATGAACACGAATGCGCAGATTGGGCGCCTGCCCTTTATCTCTTGGCTCTCGTTTCTCAACCATGCTCTGATGGCAGCAGCAACCTGAACATCTGAACCTGTACAGGAGGAAATCACCATGTACCTTGCCGATCTGAGCCAATACCAGGGCAGTCTCCAGGCGCCAAAGGAATACACCGTGCTGGCAATCGGCTGGCTCGATGATCTCTATCCTTTTCCATTCGGTCCGACGCCGGTTGAGTTTCAGACGCGCCTCCGCGAACACTGTACACGTGGCGTCCACGCCCTGACGCTGGGCTTTCACGAATGCCAGTTCTGTGACAAGTGGCGCGTTGGGTTATGGTGTGGCAAAAAGTGGGTTCAACTCAATAACGGCGAAATCTGGATCCCGGATGGAAATATCATTTATGCCGCGCCGGTCATGATCTACCATTATGTCACCGATCACGAGTATCGTCCGCCAGCAGTGTTCATCGATGCGGTCATGCGCTGCCCACTGCCATACGAAGAGGAGTATCAGGCGTTCATGCGCGTTCTCGGCAGGGAGACGGACGATCTTACACGCGACTGGGATACTCGGTCTACCGAACGCTCAGGCCACAGGGCTGATGAGCATTCGGGCATGCCACCAGCAGCGTGAGCCCTTTGACTCTTCGACAGGCTCAGGGCGCGGTCCGCGGTAT
The DNA here is from genome assembly GCA_025055265.1 of Roseiflexus sp. GTDB lineage: Bacteria > Chloroflexota > Chloroflexia > Chloroflexales > Roseiflexaceae > Roseiflexus. The sequence goes on along the minus strand of JANWXL010000006.1, from coordinate 8,335 downwards.
GCTGGGCTTGAGAAAATAATCCGGTATCGCCCGATTTAGCCCGCGAAGGCGGGCTTCGCAACCGTAGCCCGCGACTTTAGGCGCCGGGCGGGTGGGCGGAGAGCTTCATCCGCCGGGCGGGTGGAGGCATAGTCGCCGGTTATGCCGCCGGACGCGGCGCCCGGCGTCGGCTGCCGGGCGGGTGGAGAGCGGAATATTTGACTCAAAAACCGCCAACCCGCCCTGATGAACCTGCGAAGGTCTGCCCGGAATACGGTGCGGGCGCATCACCGCAAGCGACGCAGGGGGCGCTGCTGCGCACGCACTGTGCGTAGCCGGTTCCGCGATTGCACATTCTTTCTGGAGAATCGGAACACCGCACCGATCCGACCAATGAGGAGCTTTAGCAGTTCGCGCCGCAGCGCGTGCCACTCCTCAACCGGCAACGTTGCAGGAGCAGCGTGGGCTGGGTGATACCGTTCAGCAACAAAATCGCCGACGATGCGATCGATGACGTGTTTCTGATGAGGAATACGTTCCCGAAGCAGTGCCGCGTACTCATACGGAGTCGCATCAGGCGGCGCTGCGATGCCAGCCCATCCCGCCAGGCGCGTCAGGCGCGCATAGGCGGCGGCAGCCGGTGAAAGGCCACGCACATCCCAGCGCAGCCACACGAATAGCACGCCGACCAGCGCCAGCATAAGCGCCAGCGTCCCGCCTGCGATGACGGTCAGACGCAACCGCTCCTGCGCGCGTCGCGCCTCGATTTCACGTTGCAGCGCGCTATCATCGCCGATAGCGGGACCGGTGTTGCGCTCAAGCAGTTCGCGCAGCATGGCTTCCGGGTCGCTCAGCGTTCCTCCCAGTCCACCGGTTATCTCTGGTCGTTCCGTCTCATCAGATGGAGGAAACGCTGGTCGCACCGGGACGCTGGCGTATGGCGCAGGGGTTGGCTCGAAGCGCTGCCAGCCGTAGCCGGGGAAATAGACTTCGGGCCAGCTATGAGCGACATCCTCGCGCACCAGGTACACCCGCCGATCCGGGTCGAACGCGCCGCCCGCGTACCCCTGCACCCACCGCGCCGGAACGCCCTCGGCGCGCAGGAGCACGACCATCGCCGAGGCAAAATCGTCGCAGTAGCCGCCTGGCGCATCGAACAGAAACCAGTCGACCCAATCGCGGTCTTCTGGCGGAATCGGGCGCTGATCGTTATACGGCATCGTGCGCAGATACTCCTGAATCGCCAGCGCCTTGTCGTAGGGCGTAACCGCGCCAGCATCACGGACGATGGAGGCTGCCAGTTCGCGCACCCGCAGCGGCAGCGTGTCGGGCAACTGGAGGTACGCCACGCGCACCCATTCCGGGTACATTGTTCCGCTTTCGCGCAGGCTCTGCTCATCGACTGTGGAAAGATACGTGGCGACGGTATAGGTTTGCGTTGCTTCCAGCGGCGCTTCGGTCACGACAGTAGCGGTTTCGGTAAAGTTGGGCAACAGTTCGCCGGATACCGCCAGATATCCATGCTGGATCAACACCGGCAGACTGCTGGACGCCAATGCGCCGCCGACCATGACCAGCCCGTCAGTGCGCGTCTGCGCCAGTTCGATGGTTGTGGTCACCAGCGTGCGGCCTCGCAGTTCAGGCTGTTCGAGCCGAACGCCAGGCGCCAGCGGCGTCCGCGCCGCTTCTGCCGTTGCCACTCCCAGCGCCGCACGCGCCCGCTCACCGACCATGTTCTGCCACATCCGACCGGTGTAGCGATCGAATGCCGCAGCGCGCCAGTAACTGTACTCAGCGGATCGCACTATCATCACCAGCGCCGTGCCCAATTGACGGGGACCGCCAACCCGCGCGTTACGGGTTAGAAACGCACCGGTTGAACCCGGCGGCGCGTTGATCGTACTGAACGCCTCCTGCCACTCCTCGCGCAGCGCTGTTATTGGCGTACGGATGGTGCGCCAGAGACGCGCCAGATGTTCATTGTCCGGCCGGTTCGGCAAAAAGGAAGTGACAATCATCAGGAACACGAAGCTCAGAAACGCAGCCAGCAACACGCGCGCCGGCAGAAAGTCGGGGAACTCCACGTGCATAGAGCGCCAGAGACGCTGACGACGATCAATGTGCTGGCAGGTGAGCAGAAGCAATGCGGCGATCAGGAAGGTAAAGAACAACCCCGTCGGTTTGGGCCAGGCATAGGTGTAATTGATCAGAATGACGCCTGCCTGGAGCGCAACAGCGATCCAGGCGCGTTGATGGCGAAAGACAAGCCATCCTGTCACATACCCCATCCCCCATATAATCAGCGCCAGGGTCAGGACGAAGAGCACAATATCCTCACCTCGTCCGCCTGCCTGGAGCGTGCGCAGCCAGATGAGCGCACGCAGCGCAACTTCTGCAGCAACATCGCCCCAGGTCGTCAGGCGTTGCGCCTTTGTCGCGCCGAACTCAGCCGCCGTCTGCGCGCGGACAATCGGGCTGATCTGCTGGATAACGAAGACGACCCCCAGAAGTAACGCTAACGGATGCGCCAGCCAGGGCGGCATCCAGGCAACCCGTGCAAAGAGAGCGCCAGCAAGGAGCGCTGCCAGACCGATGCTCGTCAACATCGTAAGGCCGTCCGCCCAGTTTGCGGCTTCGAGGCTGCGTGCTGTGCTCCAGGTTATGGCAATCGCCAGCAATAACGGCAGTGCCATCGCTCCCAGTTCAAGCCGGGCAAACCAGGAACGAGGCGGGGTCTCATTTGGAATGGTTGCAACGGAACTCATAGCCCAAAGACTGCCTCTGCATTGCGCCAGAGCGCATGAGCCAGCTCATCGAGCGTTATGCCGCGCAGATCAGCAATCCGTTCCGCAACCAGGCGAACATATGCAGGCTCGTTCCGCTTTCCGCGAAAGGGATGGGGCGCCAGGTAAGGACTATCCGTTTCGATCAGCATACGGTCGAGTGGAGCACGCCGGGCGACATCGTGCAAAACGACGGCTTTCGGGAACGTGACCGGACCGCTGAACGAGAGATGGAAACCGATGTCCAGGCACGCACACGCATAGTTCCAGTCGCCGGAGAACGAGTGCATAATGCCGGAGAGGCCGCGAGCCGCGTCGCGCAGCACGCGGATGGTATCATCGTGCGCATCGCGGCTATGAATGACGACGGGAAGGCGCAGGTCGCGCGCCAGGTCGAGTTGAGCGCGGAAACATGCTTCCTGAACTGTGGAAGGCGCGGCGTTCCAGTAGTAGTCGAGACCGATCTCGCCAATGGCGATCACCTTCGGCTGCATCGCCAGGGCGCGCACCTGATCAAGCCAGTCGTCTGGCAGATCCGCGACATGGTTGGGTTGCACGCCGACGACGGCATAGATCGGTTCGTGCTGCGCCGCCAGCGCAACCGCAGCGCGCGACGTTGCCAGGTCGTAGCCGATTTCGACGATACGCGCTACGCCGCCAGCGATGGCGCGCTCGATCACAGCGCTGCGATCCGCATCAAACTGTGCAGAGTTCAGATGAGCGTGGGTATCGATCAGACGCAGTGTATTCACGCCTGTATTGTACCACGCGCCCGATGCCGTTGCTGCCGAAGCAAAGAGCCGTGGTACAATAGCGCTATGCAAAATCAGACACGCATTATGGTCGTCGAGGACGATCCGACCATCGCCAGCCTTATTGAATTCGTCCTTCGAGGGGCTGGTTATCAGGCGCTTCTGGCAACGACGGCCAGCGACGCCCTTGCCCTCATCGAAGCCAGTTGCATCGATCTTGTTATTCTGGACTGGATGCTGCCAGACATTCCAGGGGTGCAGATTTGCACGGATCTGAAGGAGCGGTCCGGTCGGCGATTCTTGCCCATTCTGATGCTGACCGCCAGAGGTGAAGTGTCTGACCGGATCAGAGCGCTCGACTCCGGCGCTGATGATTATCTGACCAAGCCGTTTTACATCGAGGAATTGCTGGCGCGGGTGCGGGCGCTACTCCGCATTCGCGCAGCCGAAAGTGAACGCGATGCAGTGATGGCGACGCTCGCAGCACAGAATGATGCGCTGCGCGCCGCGAATGAACAATTGCGCGTCATGCAGGCGCAACTGGTGCAAAGCTCAAAGCTCGCTGCTCTCGGAGAACTGGTTGCTGGCGTGGCGCACGAATTGAACAATCCTCTTGCCATCATTCTTGGCAACGCCGAACTCCTGCTGCCACAACGCGATCCCGACGACCAGCGATCAGTCGAACAGATTATCGAAAGCGCCAAACGCGCCCGTCGCGTGGTTCAGAGTCTGGCAACATTCGCCCGTCGCGGGCCGATGATCAAAGAATGGACGGCGCCCGCCGACCTTGTCGAGCGCGTACTCGACCTCAAACGCGCGGCGCTGCGCTCCGCTGGCATCACGCTTGAACTCACCTGTCAGCCAGATTTGCCTATGCTGTGGATTGACGTACCGCAAATGCAGCAGGTGTTGCTCAACCTGCTGCTCAACGCCGAACAGGCGCTGTCGGGCCTGCCTTCGCCAAAGGTGTGGTTGAGCGTCTCACGCGGGCGCGCTGAGCCGCCGCCACTGCTGCCTGAGTGTGTAGCGGAAGAAGATGGCGCGTTCGTGCGATTCGATGTGGCGGACAATGGTCCTGGCATACCGGCGCATATCATCGAGCGACTGTTCCAGCCATTCGTCACCACCCGTCCGCCAGGTCAGGGGTCGGGATTGGGATTGGCCATCGCATACGGCATCGTCACGCAACACGGTGGTCAGGTGCTGGTGTCCAGCCAGCCGGATCGGGGAACAACAGTGCGGGTTGCATTGCCTGTCGATCCGCCAGAAAGCAAGACATGGCAGGAGTAATCGAGGAATGGTCACGCTGCTGCACCACCAGGACTGTACCCGCTGCCCGGCGCTCGTCGCAAGCCGGCGGCGCATTGTGCACGGCTGTGGTAATGTAGACAGCGGCATCGTCTTCGTCGGCGAGGCGCCGGGTCGGCATGGCGCCGATCAGACCGGCATTCCGTTCTGGGGGGATCGATCCGGACGGGCGCTGCGCCGGATGCTGGTGCAGATCGGGCTGGCGAGTGATGAAACTGCCACTGCAACGCTGCGCTGTTTCATCACCAACACAGTGCGCTGCTGCCCGCCAGGGAACCGCACGCCAGCGCCACACGAAGTGCGCGCCTGTCGTGAATGGCTGCACATGGAACTCGATATCATCAAGCCGCGCCTGATTGTTCCGGTTGGGCGCATTGCTTTGCGAGAAATCGGGATGCGGTATCTGGGGCGTGATCCGGGCGCCATCCGCACACTGCACGCAACCGTACTTCGCAACGAGCACGTTGCGATCCTTCCACTTATCCATCCGGCTCGTATCAGTCGAACTGACGTACAGGCGTTCACAATGGCAGTGCAACCGCTCATTGACGAGAGGAGCGAACCATGAACTTTGATCTGACCCCTGAACATCAGCGCATTCGCGCAGAAGTGCGACGCTTTGCCGAGCAGGAAATCGCGCCGCGCGCCCGTCACGTTGATGAGACGGGTGAGTTTCCCGCCGAGACGTTCCGCAAGATGGCGGACCTGGGCCTGATGGGGTTGCCATTCCCCGAAGAGTATGGCGGCGCAGGCGCCGACAGCATCTCAACAGCGATTGCTATTGAGGAGATTGCGCGTGCGTGTGGCTCGACGGCGCTGACCTACTCGGCGCACCTGGGGCTGGGCTGCGCGCCTATCGCCATGTTCGGCACCGAAGAGCAAAAACGACGCTTCCTGCGCCCGGCAGCCGAGGGGCGACATCTGGGCGCATTCGCGCTAACTGAGCCGCACGCCGGGTCCGACGCCGGCGCCACCCGCACGACCGCTCGCCTTGAGAAAGGGGAATGGGTGATCAACGGCTCGAAGATGTGGATCACCAGCGCCTCGATTGCCGGGCATCTGATCGTCACTGCAGTCACCGATCCGGGAGAACGACATTCGATCAGCGCTATCATTGTCCCCGCTGGAACGCCAGGGCTGAGTTTTGGCAAGCCGGAAGCCAAAATGGGATTGCGCGGATCGATCACGAATGCGGTAACGTTCGAGAATGTTCGCGTGCCTGAAGAGAACCTGCTGGGTCGGCGCGGGCGCGGACTGCAACAGTTCCTTGCCGTGCTCGACGGCGGGCGGATCGGCATCGGCGCCATGGCAATCGGGCTGGCGCAGGCAGCATTCGAGATCGCCTCCGCCTATGCGCGTGAACGCACTGCCTTCGGTAAACTGATCGGCGCCTACGAGTCGGTTTCAAACATGATTGCTGACATGGCAGTCGGGCTGGAAGCGGCGCGTTTGCTGGTCTATCAGGCGGCATGGCTGAAAGACCAGGGGCGTCAATACAGCCGCGAAGCGGCGATCGCCAAACTGTACGCTTCGGAGGTGGGCGAGAAGATCTGTCGCGACGCGATCCAGGTGCTTGGCGGGTATGGATACAGCAGCGAGTATCCGCTCGAACGCATCTACCGCGACCAGCGCCTGCTCACCATTGGCGAGGGCACGTCAGAGATTCTGCGTGTGGTTATCGGGCGGCAGATCCTGGGCGAGTTCGTCGGGCGGTGACGGCGTTGAACGTTGAACATTCGACGTCGCAGGTATGGGCGCGCCAGTGGCGCGCCTCCGTGCATGTTGCGTGTGAAACGACGGGCGGGTTGCAGGTTGAACGTTTCAATCACACAAAGGCGCGAGGGCACGGAGGCCGCAGACAGGAAGGCGGAAAGTGGAAGAAGGTGGAAAGTTACAGGCGAAAGGTTACAGGTAAGGCTTCTAACCCCTAACCCCTAACCCCAGCCCCAGGATCCACCCCTCAACGCGACGAATGACCCCATCCTCCGGCTCACCGGCAGCGCGACGCCCAAGGACGACATTGAGCGCGCCAAACAATCCCACGGTCGCATCGAAATCGTCGTCGCCGCCGGGCGCATCGCCAAACCCATTGCTGATTGCGTGGCACAGGGCAGGTTCGAGGGCAACTCCAGCCGCATTCGCCCACGCCAGCAGCGCTGCTCCCGCAGCGGCGCGGGTTGCCTGCACGCGTTTGCTGCCACGGAGCATGATGCCCAGGTGATGGTAGCATTCGCCAGGGTAGACTTCGGCGACAACCAGGCGCCCTGATGCGAGTAGATCGTCCAGGCGCCCGTCGAAGGGCCAGAGCCACGGGAACCTTGCATCATCCCGGGCATACGCGCGGCGCGCCGCACCCAGCATATCGCGCCAGCCGACAATTGCCGCCTTGCCTACCTGTTGCGCGCCGAGCGTCCAGAAGATCGGCGCAGCGGCGCGCCGCGCGGCGGAGGCGAGATCACAGCGGCGCCGCAGTTCGTCGATGGTCTTCATGCCGAGCGCCTGGATCAGATGCGCCTGACGCGCCCCACCCGGTCGCAGCGGGTAGAACGGTCGCTCGATGCTAATCTCGCACGGCTGAGTGGCGACATCATAAAAATGCATCCATCGCCCTGAACCCAACTCTGGCAACAACGCAGCAAAATCGGTGATGCCCGCGACGTTGGCATAGCGCAGCGGAAGACCGAGCGGAAAATCGACGCCGAACAGGATGCCGCCTTCGGGCGCGAGCGCACGCAACCGCGCCAGCAACGTGTGCGGATCGCCAGCCGAACCTGGCGCATACGCGGTGAAACGTCCATCCGACTGGCGCAGCGCATACGTCAGGCGCCGTCGCGCTGCGCTCGATCCCCAATCGGCATGAGCGACCAGAACAGGTCTCATTGATCTTGAATCGCCATTGACGTCGTATGGCAGGCGTTGGCTTCGACAGGCTCAGCCGACGCCTCCTGAGTTTGCCAGAGCCAACGCTCGCCGCTGAAGACGAGCATTGCGAGCAAGTATGGCAGCACAGGAAGGATTATCAAGTAATGTCAGGGAACGGCGACGGGTGCGGCGGTCAGCACCCAATCGCGGTAGAAATCGCTAAGATTGCAATCGCAGGCGCGTTCTGCAACAGTACGCACATCGTCGCTCGACGCGATACGGTAGCGGAAGGCGGCGTAGTAATCGTGCAGGAAGCGATCGAACGCTAGCTCTCCGATGCGGATGCGCAGCGCCTGAAAGAAGAGCGCTCCCTTCGCATATGCGATAGCGGTATAGTTGCCGCGCAGCGCCGACACCGGTCGTTTCAGCGGCGCATCGCGCCCCGCCTGCTGCGCGCGCAGGTAGGCTGCACGGAACCCGTCGAGTTCGCGCTCCGCCGCCAGCGCGCCACGAGTTTCTTCCTGATAGACCACCTGAGCAAATGAGGTCAATCCTTCATCGAGCCACGCTTCATTCTGCACATCATTGCCTACCAGACTGTACCACCACTGATGCGCCACTTCGTGCGCTACGATAATCTCAAGACCCTCG
>JANWXL010000526.1 GCA_025055265.1 Roseiflexus sp. | reverse complement strand
GTGCAAGGAGGCGATTGCAATGATAGCGCAACGGAATCAAGCGTTTCCCTGGGGCGCTGTGATCTGGTCGAGCATCCTGATGGCTCTTATTCCGATAGGCATCGCATTCGCCGTCAGCGTCGGGTATGGCGTGATTGTCGGGTTTCAGACGCGCGGCGATCCCGAAGCAATCAATGCGGCTGTCGTGGCGCTTGGCAGTGCTGCCTGGTATCTGGCGCTGCCGCGGGTCTTGCTGGCAATCGTCGCATTCTGGCGCGGTATGCGCCTGGCGCGCCTTGTCACGCCATTTGTTCTGCCGGTCGTGAGCGCCGCGTTGCTGGCGCTTATCCTCCTGGTTGTGCTGGCGATCACGGTCTTCAACGCCCCGCTCAATGGCGAAACAGCAATATTTATCGCGGTCGACGCCGTTATTCTGCTGGCGTGCAGTCTGGCAGGCGCCCGCATGGCGCGACGGTAGACAGGCAATCTACGAGTGAGGGGCGCGATGATTGGATCACGCTGGCGAAAAGTGATACGCGACCTGTGGCGCTACAAAGTGCGCACCCTGCTTGTGGCGCTGTCGATTGCCGCCGGAGTCAGCGGCATCGGAATGGTTGCGCATATGCACACTATCATGGCGCGCGACCTGGCGCGGAGTTACGCTGAGGTGCGCCCGGCAAGCGCGACGCTGTACACCGACGACGCCTTCGACGACGAGATGGTGCGTGCTGTACGGCGCCTGCCGGGGGTCGCTGAAGCCGAGGGGCGGCGCAGTCTGATGCTACGCTTCCGTACTGCGCCGCACCGTCCGTGGCAATTGATCGAACTCTTCGTGCTGCCCGACGATGGCGAGACGCGCGTGAGCAAAGTGCGCCCTGAGATTGTTTTTGAACCCGATCCTGCATCCTGGCCTCCAGGCGCATGGCCTCCACCGCGCCGCACGATTGTGCTCGAACGCACCTCGTTGCTGGTTGGCTACCTGGGGCTGACGCGAGCGCGCCTGAATGACGCCATCATCGTGGAAACCGCTGACGGACGGTTGCGCGAGGTGCGACTATCAGGGCTGGC
>JANWXL010000519.1 GCA_025055265.1 Roseiflexus sp. | reverse complement strand
CGCCGATGCTCTGGGGCGGACGCCGTGGCTGGAGGCGTTTCCGACAGTGATCCGGCAGGTCACTGTGAGCGGCGATGCAAATCACTGGTGGTTGATCGATGCCACCAATCGGGCGTTACCGCTGGCGATCGAACCGATGGCGGCGTGGAAGTTGCTGTCGTTCAGCGGCGGCGAGCCTGTCACGGCGTTTGGCTTGTGGGATGGGTTTGCGTTTGCGCCACTGACCGCCTGGGACGCCAGCTATTGCATGATCACGCTGACCGCCAGTGCGCGCGTTCCTCTTCCAACGTCCCCGATCCGGCCGCCTGATCTTTTGCGTCTTGCCCATCAGGGATGGCACGCTGTCGCCGATCCCGGATCGTATCTGCGTCAGAGCGCCGAGGCGGGCCTGCGTGATTTTGGCGGCGCGCTCCTGCCTGAGATGCGTCCTGCCTTTCCGCCAGCGCCAGTCGAACTGCGCCTCGATCCGCCGTACAAAGTGTGGCGAACATTTGAGACGATCCTTGGAACGCCGCAGCACCCCTTGCTGGACGAGGCGTTGACGACTCTCGCCGATCGCAACATCCGCGCTCCGCCGCACCTGGCGCCTGTGTTGCTTGAATATGCCCGCCAGGACGCGCGCTTGCGCGATCTGGTCAGGCGCGTGGTCGGCGCGCGCGGGGACTGGCTGGGGCGGATCAATCCTGAGTGGACTGATATTGTTGTCCCGCTTTCGCCGGATCAGTGGACGACCGGCAGGATTGAGCAACGGGTGCATCTGTTGCAGACGCTGCGTCGCACCGATCCGGCGCTGGCGCGGCAGTTGTTGCTCAGCACATGGTCCAAAGACTCCGCCAGAGCGCGCATGGCGTTCGTTCAGACGCTCGCCGTCGGGCTGAACGATGACGATGAACCGTTGCTGGAAGCCTGCCTGACCGATGCGCGCAGCGAGGTGCGCGACGCTGCCCGCGACCTGCTGGTGCGGTTGCCGCAGTCCGCCTTTGTGCAGCGCATGTGGCGACGCGCGCAGCAGATGCTGCACCTGCATCAGGCACCGCTGCGCCTTTCGATGGAGACCCCCGACAGCCTTGACGCCGACGCTGCGCGGGACGGGCTCGTCCCCGCAACGCCCGGAGAGGCGCCGCAGAGGATAGAGCCGAGCGTTCTCGCGGCTGCTGTCGTGAGCAGTGTGCCGCCATCGTTCTGGGTGCGCGCGTGGCATCTCACGCCGGATCAGTTGATCGAGCTTGCCAGAGGGAGCGCCTATGCGATGGTGATGGAGTTCCGGGCGCATGCATCGCATCTCACGCCAGCTCAGTTTCTCGAGACGCTGATCAAGGGTTGGACCGCTGCCGCGCTGCGTGCGCGCGATGCCGATTGGGCGCTGGCGTTGTTGAACTTCTGGCAGGAGAGCGAGACGCCGCTCCTCGATGATCAGGCGTGTGCGAGTCTGATCGATCTTCTGTCGCCGGAAATGCTCGCCGATCTCCTGCTGCCGCAGATTGAGCGCTTCCGGAGTTCTGATCAGGTCAGACTGCTTTTCTATCTGGCGCTGCAAAGCAATGCGCGCTGGCTGCCTGCCCTGGCGCAGGCGGCCTTTGAGATGTATCGAACTGCGCTCTCCAACGTTGATCGGGGGTGGGTGACAACCTACTGGTTCACGACGCATCTTCTCCGGCTGGCGCTGAAGATTCCTCCTGAGATGATCGAGAAGGCGCTTGCCGCCGTTGTATCCGATGGCATAGCGATCTGGGGCGACGCTATGATGAACGTCGTCGAACTCTTGACGCTACGCCGTGATATCGCTTTGCTGGAGCACGACCGTGACCAATCTGCTGCGTGAACACGCCGAACAGGCGTTTGCCCATGAACTGGCTGAACTCGCCGCTGTCGACTCGCGCCCGCGTCCGCCGAACTGGAAACTATCGCCGGAAGCCGTCGTGACCTACATTATGGGAGGGCGGCTCAACAATGGCTTCGAGATCACGCCGAAATACATCGGCAATCGCCGCCTCATCGAAGTCGCCGTGGCCACGCTGGCGACCGACCGGGCGCTGCTGCTGCTGGGAGTTCCCGGCACGGCGAAGAGTTGGGTGTCTGAACATCTGGCTGCCGCGATCTCCGGCGACTCGACCCTGCTCGTCCAGGGCACGGCTGGCATGAGCGAAGAAAGCCTGCGATATGGCTGGAACTATGCGCGTCTGATTGCCGAAGGACCGAGCGAGCAGGCGTTGGTTCCCAGCCCGATCATGATCGCCATGCAGACCGGCAGGCTGGCGCGCATCGAGGAGTTGACCCGCATCCCGGCTGATGTGCAGGATACCCTGATCTCCATCCTCTCCGAAAAGTCGCTCGCTATCCCGGAGCTTGGCCGAGAGGTTCAGGCGATCAAAGGCTTCAACATTATTGCCACTGCCAATGATCGCGACAAGGGCGTCAACGAAATGTCGGCGGCGCTGCGGCGGCGTTTCAACACAGTCGTGCTGCCGCTGCCCGCCACGCTGGAGGATGAAGTCGCTATCGTCCGCCAGCGGGTGGAAGCGCTGGGACGGGCGCTGGAGTTGCCCGCCGAGCCGCCGCCGCTCGACGAGATCCGTCGCATCGTCACCATTTTCCGCGAGTTGCGCAGCGGGCAGACGATTGACGGAAAAACGCGGTTGAAGGCGCCGGGCGCAACGCTTTCGGCCGCCGAGGCGATTTCGGTGATTACCAATGGGCAGGCGCTTGCCGCACATTTCGGCAACGGACGGTTGAGCGCCGAAGATGTCGCCGCTGGACTCATCGGCGCGGTCGTCAAAGACCCGGTGCACGATACGGTCGCCTGGAAGGAGTACCTCGAGATTGTGGTGAAGGCGCGTGATGGCTGGAGCGATCTGTATCGCGCCTGCCGTGAACTGACCGACTGATCGCGTATGATCACCCTGCTTGGCATTCGCCACCACGGACCTGGTTCAGCGCGCAGCGTGCGGCACGCACTGCACCTGACGCAGCCCGACTGCCTGCTGGTGGAAGGTCCGCCTGAAGCCGACCCTCTTATTTCGTTTACAGCCGATCCGGCGATGACGCCGCCGGTTGCGCTGCTGATCTATCGCGAGACGCAGCCGACGCAGGCGGTGTTCTACCCCTTCGCCGAATTTTCGCCAGAGTGGCAGGCGCTGCGCTATGCAAAAGACGCTGGCATTCCGGTGCATTTTGTCGATCTGCCGTTGCGTCAGTGGTTTGCGCTGCCCACGACAGATGAAACGCCGTCATCCGCGGACCCTTTCGCTCAGATTGCTGCCGCCGCTGGCTATGACGACCCCGAACGCTGGTGGGATCACGTCGTCGAGCAGCGCCGCGATGTGCGCGACCTCTTCCTGGCGATCCTGGAGTTGATGGTCGCGTTGCGAGCGGAAGCCGACGCACACGCGCCGCCGGATTCGCTCACTCGCGCCCGCGAAGCGGCGATGCGCACTGCGTTGCGTCGGGCGCAACGTGAGGGCTTCACCAACATCGCCGTGGTCTGCGGCGCCTGGCACGCGCCCGCCCTGCTCGATCTGGACAACGCTCAGGCGGACGAGCGCCTGATCGTGGAACTGTCCCATCGCGCCAGACCTGTCTCAGATGTGCGCGCCGCCTGGATTCCGTGGACCTATGATCGCCTTGCCCGCCATTCGGGGTATGGCGCGGGCATCGACTCACCTGGCTGGTATGAACATCTCTGGAACGTTGAACACGACATTGTGGCGCACTGGATGACTCGCACAGCGCATGTGCTGCGCGCCGAAGGGTTGAATCTCTCGCCAGCGCACGTGATCGAGGCGACCCGGCTGAGTGAGGCGCTGGCTGCGCTGCGCGGACGGTCACTGCCCGACCTCGGGGAAATCGAAGAGGCGATCCAGGCAGTCTTCTGCGGCGGTAACGATACGCCCCTTCGTCTGATCCGCAAACGACTGATCATCGGACAGAAGATCGGCAGCGTACCGCCTGATGCGCCAGCGCCGCCGTTGCAGCGCGACATTGAGGCCACCCTCAAACGCCTGCGCCTGACGCTCTATCTGAACGAGCCAGCGGTGCTCGAGATCGACCTGCGCAAACCATCCGGTCTGGAGCGCAGCCGTTTTCTTCATCGTCTTGCGTTGCTCGGCATCGCCTGGGGGGAGGCGTTTACGCCGCCCGGAGCGCAAGGTACATTCCGCGAAATCTGGCGATTGACCGACTGGGCGCCGGAGTTTGTTGTGCGCATCATCGAAGCAAGCCGCCTGGGGAATACGGTCGAAGCCGCCGCTGCCGCCAGCGCACGTGAGCAGGCGCTGCGCGCCGGGCGCCTGCCGGATGTGATTGAAATCCTGGGGGTGACGTTGCTGGCGGATCTGCCGGATGCGCTGAACGATGTCCTGGCGCGGGTCGAGGCGCTCGCTTCAACGACTGGCGACATCGCACAGTTGATGCAGGCGCTCCCGGGTCTTATTCAGACCGCGCGCTACAGCAACGTGCGCAAGAGTGATGTCACTATCGTGCGCACCCTGGCGGTAGAGATACTGACGCGCGTCTGCGTCGGTCTGCCCCTGGCATGCATGGCATTGAGCGACGAGGCGGCGAAGGAATTGTTCGAGCGCCTGGTCGCCGTTCATCGGCACATACCGCTCCTGGAAGACGAGGCGCAAACACAGACGTGGCGCACCACCCTCGCCCGTCTGGCGGACATGCCAGCGCACGGCCTGATCCAGGGGCTGGCGACGCGCCTGCTGCACGATGAGGGCGAAGGAAGCGGAACAGCGATTCGGATGAACCGGGCGCTCTCGCCAGCCGTGGCGCCAGCGACGGCAGCCGTGTGGCTTGAAGGGTTTCTCTCCGGCGATGCGCTGGCGCTGATTCACAACCCGCACCTCTGGCGCATTCTCGACGACTGGCTGATCAGCCTTCCTGAACCGGCGTTCGTGGCGCAGTTGCCGATCCTGCGCCGCGCATTTCAGCGTTTCGAGCCAGCAGCGCGGCGGCAACTCGGCGAACTGGCGCGCAATGGTCCAATTATCAGCATGCGAGAGGCGCCAATGCAGATAGACGACGCGCGCGCCAAACGCGCACTTGCGCTGCTCCGGTTGATTGAACAGGCGGAGGAGGCATCTGGTGGTCGATGAGACTTCCAACGCGCACGCCAGCAGGCTGCGACGCTGGCGGCTGGTGTTAGGCGAGCCGGACGGCACGGGCTTCGATCTCCGCGACCGGCATGATCGCGAGATGGACCGGGTCTTGCGGGCGCTGTACAGCGAGGCAGCAGGCGATAACCGCAAAGGCGGGCTTGGCCGATCAGCGCCCCATGTCACGCGCTGGCTCGATGACATTCGCCAGTACTTTCCATCATCGGTTGTGCAGATGATGCAGCGCGACGCCATCGAACGCCTCAATCTGCGCCAGTTGCTGCTCGAACCGGAACTTTTGCAGAGCATTGAGCCTGATGTGCATCTTGTGGCCACGATCCTGGCGCTCAAGGATGTCATTCCCGACAAGACCAGAGCGACCGCACGCGCCATTGTGCGTCGCGTGGTGGAGGAACTGGAGCGCAAACTGGCGGAACCGGCGCGTCAGACGCTGAACGGCAGCCTTGACCGCGCTGCACGCAATCGCCGTCCACGCCTGAGTGAGATAGACTGGCAGCGCACCATCCGCGCCAATCTCAAGCACTACCAGCCATCGTTGCGGACGATCATCCCCGAGACGCGCATTGGATTCGGGCGCCGGCAACGTCGCGGTCTTCTGCGCGAAGTTATTCTGTGCGTCGATCAGAGCGGTTCGATGGCAACCTCGGTGATCTACGCATCGATTTTTGCCGCCGTGATGGCGTCGATCCGGTCATTACACACCTCGCTGGTGCTGTTCGACACGTCAGTCGTTGATCTGACTGAACACCTGAGCGATCCGGTTGATGTGCTGTTTGGCGTGCAGCTTGGCGGCGGCACCGACGTCGCACAGGCGCTGGCGTATGTCCAGTCGCTGGTGCGCGTGCCCGAGCAGACTGTGCTGGTGTTGATTAGCGATCTGTTTGAGGGAGGTCCGCAGGAACGGATGATTCGTCGCATTGCAGACCTGATCGCCAGCGGCGTGCAGGTCATTGTGCTGCTAGCCCTGAGCGACGAGGGGCATCCGACGTACAGCCACACGGCGGCTGCCCATATTGCCGCACTCGGCGCACCATGTTTCGCCTGCACGCCCGACCGCTTCGCCGACCTGATGGCAGCAGCGATCCAGCGGCAGGACGTTGCTGCGTGGGCGGCTCGCGCCGGGATGGTGACGGTCCAACCACACCAGTCTCTTCTGGAGGCGGGGATCACACTGTGATAGAACACGGATCCGCACGGATTGAGACGGGTTCACACAGAAAGCATCCGAGAGCGACTATCGTTTATGTTATACTACACTACAGATATTCGGAACGCCAGAGACGGGTCGTTGCACGTTCTGCATAGCAACTGAGACCGCGATTGTCAGCGTTGGCACGGCGCGCTGACTCTGCAATAGTTCGCTTCTGACCGACTCTGACCAGGCGCCTGCATGAGGCAAGCGTGTTTGTGATACAAGCCTTACAACCCGCGCGCTATTGTCAGTGCAGCGCATCTGCCGCACACGCTCAGGCGCTGCCTGCTCTTGGTTCCGTCATCGTCATCGTCGCGTTGCCGCTGCTCTGCATCACGCACTGCCACATGCTGGCCGCCCAGGATCGAACGGCGCTGCACCCTGTGCAATTTCTCTGCCACCTGATACCGGGCGCCGGAGAATTGTCAGCGCAGGATGCGATCGAGGTCTCTTCCTCAATTGCACCGACGCTCCGCGCGGTGTATGAATGTGTAGCGGCGCCGATGCTCCTCATCATTTGCCTT
>JANWXL010000420.1 GCA_025055265.1 Roseiflexus sp. | reverse complement strand
CTACAGCTACTCAGATGAGAACGGCAACCGCCAAAACCGACTCTCGCGGTTCACTGTTAATCTCACATCCAGCAGCATCGCCGAAGAGCGAGTTCTGATTGACGCCATGGTCGGAGCAACGCACCACAATGGTTGTCGCGTCATCGTGTCGCCCGACAACCGGTATCTGTTCGTCTCAATGGGCGATGCGCTGGCTCCGACGCTCGCGCAGGACCTCAACAGCACCGGCGGCAAGACCTTCCGCATCTTCAAGGATGGCAGCATCCCGACCGACAACCCGTTCTACGACAACGGTCGGTTGCCGCGTTCGCTGATCTGGACGTACGGGCACCGCAATCACCAGGGGCTGGCGTTCCACCCGACGACTGGCGACCTCTGGAGCACCGAGCATGGTCCCGACATTATGGACGAACTCAATGTGTTAATTGCCGGGCGCAACTACGGCTGGGGATGGGGCAACTGCCTGGGAACGGTGAACTGCAGCGGCGTGCCCGATTTCATGCCGCCGGTGGCAGTGTTCAACACCGACAGCACGGTTGCAACGTCCGACATGGTCTTCTACACCGGCAACGCGTTCCCCCAATGGTATGGCGATCTCTTCTTCGTCACGCTGAAGACCGGCAGGCTCTACCGATTGAAGATCGACAATCGCACGATTGTTGAGCAGGAGATCCTGATCGACAACCAGTATGGCCGCCTGCGTGATGTGACGGTGGGACCAGACGGGTACATTTACATTTCCACCGACGAGACAAATGCGACATTGCTGCGCATCCGCCCGACCGCCGAGCCGTATCGCGTGCGACTGCCGCTCGTTATACGGGGGTAGCGATCTCTTCGAGGAAGAAGCGCCCCTGCGCGTCGTCGTAGCCGAAGAGTTCGGCGTAGCGCCCCCATTTACTGGCGATGTCGAGTTGCTGTTCCGCCTCGTCGGGCGGGAAGTCGCGCTCCAGAGCGGTGAGGAGCACCTCGCGGCGCAGCGAGCGTTCACCCGACGCTTCCAGCATGCGCAGCATCCAGCGAAAGAAGGGCAGTCGCCGCAGCCGCGAGGCGAAGATTTCTTTGCGCGCCAGAATGCTGGCGTCGGCGAACGCTTCTCCAAGCGGCGTGATGATCAGGTCGCCGGTTTCGACGCGGGCGAAGCCGAGAAGTTCTGCGGCTTCGACCAGCGCCTGGAGGTTGTTGAAATCCAGCCCCAGGTCTTCCGCAAGCTGGTAAATATCGTCGCGCTCGGTAGGAGTGCTGTTCACGTGTTCGAGCAACCCGGCGAGTTCAGTGACCTCAGCGGCTGGCAATGCGCGGGTGCGGCCAGCCTGCCCTGGTTCAGTGCCGAACTCGACGTGCTCCGGTTGCGTCTGCCCCATGAGGATGCCGTAGACGCGGTCGGTCAGCGCGACGAACGCCTCCGATTTCCGGTCGCGCGGATGGGGCAGAGTCACCGGCACCTCGGCGATGATCCGCCCTGGACCTTTATCCATGACGACAATTCGATCCGCCATGAAGATCACTTCTTCTATATTGTGGCTCACCATGAGCACAGCGCGGATTTGAAGATGGCCCCCGGTCCAGAGTTCGAGCACTTCGCCGCGCAGCGTTTCGGCGCTCAGCACGTCCAGCGCGCTAAACGGTTCGTCGAGGCAGAGCAATTCGGGATTTGCGGCGAGCGCACGGGCAATCCCGACTTTCTGGCGCATGCCGCCCGACAGTTCGCGCGGATACGCCTGCTCGAAGCCATCGAGTCCGACCAGGTCAATCAACTCGATGGCGCGCGCATGCGCCTGTTCGGCAGGCACGCCGCGCGCCCGCATGGCGACTGCCACATTCGCCTCGACCGTCAGCCAGGGGAAGAGCGCGAACGACTGAAACACAATCGTTGCATACGGATTGACGCCGTTCAGCGGCTTGCCGCGGTAGCGCACTTCGCCCTCGCTCGGACGATTCAGCCCGGTAATGATGCGCAGCAATGTACTTTTGCCGCAGCCTGATGGACCGAGCAATGCAACGAACTCCCCTTCGCGGATGGTCAGGTTGATATGCTCGATGGCAGTGAAGCGCTTCTCGCCGCGCCCGTAGCGCTGCGCCACATCCCGCAGTTCGACCAGCACTGCGCCGGTTGATGTCGCCATACGTCAACTCCTGGATCGTCATTCCATGCGATAAACGTTTTCCGCCAGCCGGTAGAGGCGTCGCCAGACGAGACGGTTAATTGCTACCACGGTAATGACCATCGTCAGCGTCGCCGCCAGGAGGCGCGGATAGTCGCCGTCGGCGGTGGCGGACGTGATCTGCGCGCCGACGCCGATGCTCTGGTACGCCTGCCCGCCGAAGACGACGTACTCCGCAACGATGCTGGCGTTCCACGCGCCGCCGCTGGCGGTGATCATCCCGGTGATCAGATACGGGAAAAGCGCGGGCAGGATCAGAGTGCGCCAGCGCTGCCAGCCGCTCAGTTGCAGCAGGTCGGTCGTGTAGCGTAAATCCTGCGGGATGGCCGCAGCGCCGGCAATAACGTTGAACAGCAGGTACCACTGCGTGCCGAGCAGCATGAGCAGCACCGCAGCGATGTTCAGACCGCCAGGAGCAGCGAGCAGCGCCAGCACCAGCACCGGGAAGAGCGCCGTCGCCGGAATGGAGGCGACGATCTGAACGATCGGCTGGAGCACCGCCGCCGCACGCGGTTGCGTACCGATGTAGACGCCGAGCGGCACCGTCCAGATCAGCGCAATCGTCAGCGCCGCCACGACGCGCAGGAATGTCGCGCCAACTCCAATCCCGATGCCAATCCACTGATCGAGCGAAACCTGGAGCAGCAGGCGCCCGCCAAGTACAGTCCCTGCCAGCGCTGCCACGGCGATGCCTCCAAGGAACAACCACCCGATCCCAGAACTGCGGTTCGCTCCGGCGCTCACTTCGCGGGGAAGCGGCAGCAACCGATCCATGAGCGCATCGAACATGCGACCCAGCGGCGCAAAGACGCTGGCGATCGTATCTTTCAGTGCAGCGCTCTGCAACAGATCGTAGAACCACGACTGCGGCGGATTGTCGCTCTCGACCATTTCGAGCTTGAAGCGGTCCGCCCAGACCAGGAGCGGTCGCCAGACCAACTGATCGAGCAGAACGATGACGATGATCAGCGTGGCGATGCCATAGCCGATAGCAGTCAGGTTCTCTTCATTCGCGGCGGTCTGCAAATAAGCGCCCAGGCCTTGCAGGCGAAAGTCGCGGGCGCCCAGGGTAAAAATCTCGGCAGCCATGAGGAAGAACCAGCCGCCTGCCCAGCTCATCATGCTGTTCCAGATCAATGCCAGCGCCCCGAATGGCAACTCCAGCGTCGTCAACCGGCGCCAGCGGGTAAACCGAAAGATGCTGCTTGCTTCGCGCAGTTCGCGGGGCACAGTGGTAAGCGACTGATACCAGGCAAAGGTCATATTCCAGACCTGACTGGTGAAGATCAGGACGACCGATGCCAGTTCAACTGCAATCCCTTCAGGCAGAATCGCCGTAAGGCTCAGAAGAACGACCGGCAGGAAGGAGAGTATCGGCACGCTCTGCAAGACATCGAGCAGCGGCATGAGCACCCGTTCGGCGCGCGGGTTGTACGCGGCGACATAGCCGTAGATCAGGGTGAACATGAGCGACAGCGCATACGCCGCCGCCATGCGCCCGACCGAATGCAACGCATAGAACGGCAACGCGCCGACCGACAGGCTGATCTCTGGTCCGCGCACTTCAGCGGGAGCGGCTTCCGCCGCCCAGACGCCAAGCGCCAGCAACCCGCCGACGATCAGCAGAATAATGCCATCCGCCCCGGTGAACCGTGGCCGATCAGGCGGGGTCGGCGTGAACCCGCGACGAGCTTGAACAGTCATATGTTCTCCGGGCAACCAGGAGGCGACAGGCGAACGTTG
>JANWXL010000381.1 GCA_025055265.1 Roseiflexus sp. | reverse complement strand
ACCGGCGACCGCCCGACCGGGCGCATGCACCTGGGGCACTATGTCGGCACGCTGGCGAACCGGGTGCGGTTGCAGGACGAGTACGAATGCTTCTTCCTGGTCGCCGATCTGCATATGCTCACCACGCGCACCGAACTCGAGCGCCTGCGCCAGACCAGCGAGAACATCCGGCATGTGGTGCTCGACAACCTGAGTGTCGGGATCGACCCGGAGAAGTCGACGTACTTTCTCCAATCGATGGTTCCGGCGATCAGCGAAATTGCGCTGATCTTCGGCATGCTGATCACCGTGCCGCGCCTGCAGCGGGTGCCGACGCTGAAAGAAGTGATGCAGGACCTGCACATCGAACAGCCGTCCTACGGTCTGCTGGGATACCCGGTGCTCCAGGCCGCCGACATCCTCTGCGTGCGCGCCGATCTCGTGCCGGTCGGCAAGGATCAGGCGTCGCACCTGGAAGTGACGCGCGAAATTGCACGCCGTTTCAACACCCTCTACGGCGAGGTGCTGCCCGAACCCGAAACCCTGATCGGCGACGTGCCGACGCTGGTGGGTATCGACGGTCAGGCGAAAATGTCGAAAAGCCTGGACAACGCCATCTACCTGACTGACGACGCCAAAACCGTCGAGGAGAAGGTGCGCCGCATGTACACCGATCCCAACCGCATTCGCGCCGACATTCCCGGCAGAGTCGAAGGGAACCCGGTGTTCATCTACCACGACGCCTTCAACCCGAACGTTGACGAAGTGAACGACCTGAAGGAACGGTATCGTCAGGGGAAAGTCGGCGATGTCGAGGTCAAGCGCAAACTCGCGGCAGCGATCAACGCCTTCCTCGACCCGATCCGCGAACGACGGGCGCAGTACGAACGCAACCCGCGCATCGTCGAAGAAATCCTGGCAGCCGGTTCCGAACGCGCACGCGCCGAAGCCAACGAGACCCTCAACATGATGAAAGAGGCGATGGGTCTGAAATTCATATGAGGGTTGATTGTAGGGGCGTGGCGGCGCCACGCCCCCGCGGCAGTGCAACGCCCCGCGGCGCCGCCATGCCCACGTTGCGATGCACCGCCCAAGTTGCGCGTAGGGGCGCGGCGCTGCCGCGCCCCCGGTAACGACGGTGCAATGCATCGTCGCCGGGAATACGATACGATGCACATCGAACGCGGGAAGATGGAAACCCACCCGATCCTTGAGGTCTGCGCCGCAGATCGGTTCCTGCCGTCACACCTCAGCGGCGCAAGGGTGCGCGCCTCCAGCAAGGACGCTACCCGACCTCAAGGGTCTTGAGGGAAACAACCCGAGAAAAGTCCTTCGTGTCCCTTCGTGTTCTTCGTGGATGATCCCGCAGGCGCGAGGGGCGAGGCGCGGGGCGCAAGAGGCGAGGCAAGAGGCGAGAGGCGAGAAGCAGGAAGGACGACCAGGCGAGCGACCACGCCAAGAAAAAGTCCTTCGTGTCGCTTCGTGCCCTTCGTGGATGATCCCACAAGTATCAGGCGCGTGACACGACTTCAGGGGGATTCTATGAAACTTGTTCCATCACTCAACGACATGCGCGCTCTCGTCGGGCGGGGCAATCTCTGCCCGCTCTACGCTGAGGTGCTCGCCGATCTGGAAACGCCGGTCTCGGCGTTCCTCAAAGTCGCGCGCGAACCGTGGAGCTTCCTGCTCGAATCGGTCGAAGGCGGGCAACACATCGCGCGCTACTCGTTCATCGGCGCTGAACCGTACATGACGCTGCGCTTCGATCAGGGGATCGCCAGCGCAGTGCAGGGCGGGTACAAGCAGACGCTGCCCTACACCGATCCGTTGCAGGTGCTGCACTCCTACCTGAGCGCCTACCGTCCGGTGCGCCTGCCCGACCTGCCGCGCTTCGTCGGCGGCGCGGTCGGCTACTTCAGCTACGAGACGGTCTGCTACTTCGAGCGCCTGCCGCGCCCGGAGAGACGCGGCTATGCCATGCCCGAAGGACTGTGGCAGTTCGTCGATACGCTTCTGGTCTTCGACCATCTGCGCCACAAGATCAAAGCGCTCACCCACGTCCACCTGGACGACCCGGACCTCGAAGGCGCCTATCAGCGCGCCGCAGCCCGGATCGAGGCGCTGATCGAGCGGCTGCGGCAACCGCTGCCTGTACGCAACCAGGCACTTGCAGCAGAGCGCGAGTCCGCCGAGGCGCCGCAGGAGCGCACCTTCTCCTTCGTAGCGAATTATGAACCCTGGCCCCTCGAAAAACCCGCGCCGGTCACCGTCGTGTCGAACGTCACCCGCGACGAGTACATGCGGCGCGTCAACGTCGCCAAAGAGTACATCGCAGCCGGCGACATCTTTCAGGTTGTGCCCTCGCAACGCTTCAGCCGTCCGGTGCGCGTCCACCCCTTTGCCATCTACCGCGCGCTGCGCACTATCAACCCGTCGCCCTATATGTTCTACCTCCACACCCCCGAAGGCGACCTGGTCGGCGCGTCACCGGAACTGCTGGTGCGTGTCGAGGAAGGGGTGGTGACCACTCACCCGATTGCTGGCACGCGCCGCCGCGGCAAAGACCCAGAGGAGGATGCGCGGCTGGCGCAGGAGTTGCTGGCAGACGAAAAAGAGCGCGCCGAGCACCTGATGCTCGTTGACCTGGGGCGCAACGACCTGGGGCGCGTCTCGGAACCGGGGACAGTACGGGTCCCCGCATTTATGGAAGTTGAAAAGTTCAGCCATGTGATGCACCTGGTAAGCCACGTGACCGGCAAACTGCGCAGCGATATGACCGCGCTCGACGCGCTACGCGCCGTGTTCCCCGCCGGAACCGTCAGCGGCGCGCCGAAGATCCGCGCCATGGAGATCATCGCCGAACTCGAAGGCGAACAGCGCGGAGTCTATGCCGGAGCAGTCGGGCACGTCGGCTTCAACGGCGACCTCGATACCTGCATCGCGCTGCGCACGATGGTCGTCAAGGACGGCATTGCGTATGTGCAGGCAGGCGGCGGCGTGGTGGCGGACAGCGACCCGGCGGCGGAGTATGAGGAAAGTTGCAACAAGGCGGCAGCGTTGCTGCGCGCGATTGACGCAGCGGAGGGCGACCTATGATCCTCCTTCTCGACAACTACGACTCCTTCACCTACAACCTCTACCAGTACCTGAGCGAACTGGGCGCGCAGGTGACGGTGAAACGCAACGACGAGCTGACGGTCGGCGAGGTGGCGGCGCTCGCGCCGGAGAAGATTGTCATCTCGCCGGGACCGTGCACCCCCAACGAGGCGGGTATCAGCGTCGCGCTCATTCGTGAACTGGGGGCGACAATCCCAATCCTCGGCGTCTGCCTGGGGCACCAGGCGATTGGCGCGGCATACGGCGGCGCCGTCGTGCGCGCGCCGAAAGTGATGCACGGCAAACTCTCCGATATTCATCATAATGGTCAGGGAGTGTTCGCCGGTCTACCCTCACCTTTCCGGGCAACGCGCTACCACTCGCTCATCGTGCGCCGCGACGACCTGCCCGACTGCCTGGAAATCACTGCCTGGACCGACGACGGGTTGATCATGGGGTTGCGCCACCGTGAGTATCCGGTGCAGGGGGTGCAGTTCCACCCTGAGTCAATCATGACCGAGTCAGGCAAGGAGTTGCTGCGCAATTTTCTGGCAGGGCGCTGAGATGGATGTTGCTCTCCGCCCACCCGCCCGGCGCCTGAAGTCGCGGGCTACGGGTGCGAAGCCCGCCTGCGCGGGCTGGACATGGCGATACCGGATGATGTTCTCAACAACCATACGCCGCGGGCTACGGGTGCGAAGCCCGCCTGCGCGGGCTAGACCAAGCTATAGCGTCTCAAACGACATATAATGACTACTGATCTCGACAGCATTATTGTGCATTACCACAGTCTGCTCGATGAGGCGCTGGCGCGCGACACGTTTGCCACCCTCGATGCGGAACAGCGCGTGCGCGGCATGCTCATCGGTCCGCAGCGCGACCGCCTGATCTGCCCGGTGCTGCGTCCGCGCTTCATCACCCGTGCGCAGTACGACACCCTGATCCGCGCCGCATCGCTCGTCGGGCGTGCCATCCGCGCCGTGAGCGCCGCCGCACTGACCGACCCGACCCTCCTGGCGCCTTACCGTCTCACTCCGGCGGAACGCGAACTGATCGCCATCGACCCCGGCTACCCTGGCGCAACCCTGTTTGGTCGCCTCGACGGATTCTTGGCGCCGGACGGCGCGTGGTGCTGGTTCATCGAAGCGAACGTCGAGTCGCCCGCCGGGATCGGGTACGACGAAGCGCTTGCCAGCATCTTCGACCAGACGCGGATTATGGCGGCGTTCCGCGAGACATTCCAGGCGACGGCGCTGCCGGTGCGCCGGGGGTTGCAGCAGATGCTGCTCGACGCCTACCGCGCCTGGGGCGGACGGGGAACCCCGACGGTTGCAATCGTCGATTTCCCCGGCGTGGCGACCTGGTCCGAGTTCGAGTATCTCCGGCAGCGCTTCGAGGCGGATGGTCTGCCGACAGTTGTATGCACGCCGGACGACCTGCAATACCAGGGGGGACGGCTGTATGTCGAAACGCGCCTGGAGGACGGCGGCGCCTCCTGGCGACCGGTCGATCTGGTCTACCGCCGCCTGTTGCAGCACGAATTCCTCGCCATGTACGACCTGCACCACCCGCTGATCCGCGCCTACGCCGACCGTGTGGTGTGCGTCGTCAATCCATTCCGCACGAAACCGGCGCACACCAAACTGATCATGTGGCTGATCTCCGATGACGAAGGACCGGCGAGCGGCATCCTCGACGCCGAATCGGCGATGGCGGTTGCGCGCCACATCCCGTGGACGCGGCTGGTGCGGCGGGGCACAACCCGCTACCGGGGCGAACGGGTCGATCTCCTCGATTTTGCCCGGCGTCACCGCGAGCGCCTGGCGCTCAAACCGAACGACTCATATGGCGGCGAAGGAGTGATCCTGGGCTGGGAAACCTCGCCGCTGGCATGGGAAGGGGCGCTCGAACGCGCGCTCGAAGCGCCGTCCGTGCTCCAGGAGCGCGTGCCGACACCGGAAGAACCCTATCCGACCTGGTCAGACGACGCAGGAATTGTCCTGACCTCATATTATGTCGATGCCGACCCGTGTCTCTACAGTGATCGCGCGGTCGGATGCCTGACACGCATCGCCACTGCCGCAAAACTGAACGTCTCCTCCGGCGGCGCAGCGCCGCCGACATTTCTGGTCGAACCCAAACCGACACAGGAGCCTGCCAATGCCAATCCGTGATCAGATCATCCAGATCGTTCGGGGCAATGATCTCACTGAAGATCAGGCCGCCGAAGCGATGGAAGAGATTATGACCGGCGTGGCGACGCCGGCGCAGGTTGCGGCGCTGCTTACGGCGCTCCACCTGAAGGGCGAAACTGACGCCGAGATCGCTGGCATGGCGCGCGTCATGCGCGCCAAAGCCATCCCCGTCCACTTTGACGGTCCGCTGCTCGACACGTGCGGCACCGGCGGCGACGGCGCTGGCACGTTCAATATTTCGACGACCGCCGCGTTCATCGCCGCTGGCGCAGGCGCAACCGTCGCCAAGCACGGCAACCGCGCCATGTCGAGCGTCTGCGGGTCCGCCGACGTCCTCGAAGGACTGGGGGTCAACATTGACCTCGACGCGGCTGGCGTGGCGCGCTGCCTCGAACAGGCTGGCGTCGGGTTTATGTTCGCGCAGAAGTTCCACCCCGCGATGCGCTTTGTCGGACCGGTGCGGCGCGAAATCGGCATCCGCACCGTCTTCAACGTCCTCGGTCCGTTGAGCAATCCGGCGCAGGCGCGTCACCAGGTGCTCGGCGTCGCCGACCCCGCGCTGGCGGAGAAAATGGCGCGCGCATTGCAGTTGCTCGGCGCGGCGCATGCCCTTGTCGTCCACGGGCACGGCGGCCTTGACGAGCTGACCCTGAGCGGACCGAACCTGGTGATCGAGGTGCGCGCCGGTCACGAGCCACGGCGGTACGAGATCAACGCCAGCGACCTGGGGCTGGCGTCCGCGCCGCGCGAGGCGCTGCTCGGCGGCGACGTGACCACCAATGTGGCAATTGTGCGCGGCATCCTTAACGGCGAAGAGCGGGGAGCGCGGCGCGACGTGGTGTTGTTGAACGCCGCCGCTGCCCTGGTTGCCGCTGATCGCGCCGCCGATCTGCGCGAGGGGCTGGAGCAGGCGCGACAGAGCCTGGAGAGCGGCGCCGCCCTGGCGCGGCTGGAGCGGCTTATTACGGTTAGTAACATCGACCGTTGAACGTTGAACGTTTACCCGACCTCGAGGGTCTTGGCGGAGAACCCGCCCGACCCTTGAGGTCTCCGCCAAGGATCCGGCGCCTGCCGTCGAACGTCACCGGTTGAAGGGAACTCGTCCTCTTCGAAGGCACCGACCGACCTCAAGGGTCTTGGGGAAAAACACCTATGAAAATCGCATCAGTCGCCGAAGTCAAAGCCAACCTGAGCGCCTACATCAAAGCGAGCGAAGAGGAACTGGTGGTGATCACCAGGAACGGCAAGCCCGTCGCCGTTCTGCTACCGATTGACGACGATGAGGAACTCGAACGTCTGGCGCTGGCATACTCGCGCCGCTTCCAGACGATCCTGCGCGAAGCGCGTGAACAGATCGCCGCGACTGGCGGCATCCCGCACGACGACTTCTGGCGCGAAGTCGGCGGTGAGGGCGAAGAGCGCCAGGGATGACCACAAACCCCGCTGAACGGCTGCTGCA
>JANWXL010000354.1 GCA_025055265.1 Roseiflexus sp. | reverse complement strand
CTTGGCGATAACGCCGAGGTGCGGATGGGGGATCTGCGCTATATCACCGAACTCTACGCCGCCGGCGCTGCGCCATGGTTCGACGCCTGGGCTGTTCACAATTATGGCGCACAGCAACCGCACGATGCGCCGCCAGCGCCGGAGCAGGTCAACTTCCGACGCGTCGAACTGATCCGCGACCTGCTGACCTATCTGGGGGACGGTCACAAACCGATCTTCATTACTGAAGGAGGATGGAACGACCACCCGCGCTGGTCGGCGGCGGTGCGTCCAGCACAGCGGGTGCGCTGGACGATCGGCGCGTACCAGATGGCGCTGGCGTGGCCCTGGCTCGAGGCGATGTGCCTCTGGCAGTTCAGCACTCCCTGGCAGGCGCGCACGTATCAGGATAACTGGAACTTTGTGGCAGCGGATGGAACGCCGAAGGCGATCTACTGGGCAGTGCGCGATTATGCCGTGCCGCCGGATCTGCGGCGATGAAGGCGCGCGCCAGGTCGCGGTAGACGGCGGCGCGGCGCACATAATCGCGGGCAGTGGGGTTGGCGGCAATATCCTCAGGTGCGACGACTCCCTGGTTGTGCCAGGCGGCGAGCGCCTGCCAGGTGACCGGCACGCCTTCGTGGCGCGCGCGATGGACGCCGCGCTCCAGGTTGGCTGCCAGATACTCGACTGCCAGCGCGGGCTGGATCAGTTCGCTGTTGATAGCGGCGTACAGTTCCGCCTGTGTGTGATAGCGCGCCGGGTCGATCCGGCTCCCGGCGATGTGCAGGTCGAGAACGATATGACCAGATGAGCCTTTGACAGGGAGTTCGTCGCGCAGCATTTCAAGCGCCACCGAGGGGCGAATGTTGCTGGGCCAGACGGTCAGATTGGCGCCGAAGGCGTTGAGCATCATCTGCGCCGCCTGATACCACGGCGTCAGCGGGCGCAATGGCGGAACCGCCTCTTCCAGCCAGCCAAAGTGCTCGTTGTAGAGCACCAGGGCGATAATTTCCGCAAATGCAGCATCATCCATTCCCGAAATCGCCGGATCGTTGTGGCGCGCCGCCGCGTCAAGAATGACCGGACGCAGCGTTTCCATCTGCGCCGCGAACGTCGGACGCACGAAGGGCGTTGTCTGCACTGTAGCAGCAGCCAGCGGCGCAGGCGTTCCTGACAGCACGATGGCAAGTGAGATGAGGGTGAGGAGGCGGATCGTTAGAACCGAGAACTGAGAACTGAGAACCGGGAACTGAGAACTGAGAACTGAGAACTGAGAACTGAGAACTGAGAACCGGGAACTGAGAACCGGGATGCGCAGCCTGCGCTGCGAGAACCAGGATGCAGGCGTGAGAAACCAGGCGATGAAAGGTGATCGTTGAATGCCTGAGCGATGGCGCCAGAATGCTGCAACCCAGGCGTATATCATCGAAAGCCAGTGATGGGCTTGCTGGAACTCGCTCATACCAGGACGCTTCGCGTGTGTTCAATACAACCTGTATGACCAGGGCAACGCCGGGCGCGGCGGCGGGGGGCGCGGTCGCGCCGGGCGCGGCACCGCCCTGTCATCCTCTTGCCTCTCGCCTCTTGCCTTATCCACGCGCCGCTGCCCGGTACACTTCCAATGTTCGCTCCGCCGTGGTGCGCCAGGAGAAGCAGCGCGCGCGCGCCAGCCCGCGGGCGCGCAGTTCGGCACGCAATTCCGCATCGGAGATCAGCCGCAGCATCGCCTCCGCCAGCGCGTCGGCGTCGGTTGGCGGCACGATGAGCGCTGCCACCTGATCGGGGCGTCCTTCCGTTGCTCCCGCCACCTCGGGGAGGCTGCTGCTGTTGCTGACAATCACCGGCGTACCGCATGCCATCGCCTCGAGCGGCGGCATGCCAAACCCTTCGTAAAGCGATGGAAAGACGAAGATTGTCGCCGCCGCATACCAGAGCGCCTGATCCTCCTGGTCGATGTACCCGACGAAGCGCAGCCGGTCGCCGAGGCCAAGTTGTTCGGCGCGCGCCAGGATGGGGTCGTACAACCACCCCTTTGCGCCGCCGATGATGAGCGGCGCATCGACATCACGCGCAATCCGGGCGTATGCGTCCAGGAGCAGCGTCAGGTTCTTGCGCGGCTCAAGGGTGCCAAGGAACAGGATGAACCGGTCGGGCAACCCGACGCGGCGGCGAAACGCCGAAAGCGTCGCGGGATCGGGCGGCGCGAAGCGCGCATCGGCGGCGTTGGGCGTGACCACGATGCGCTCCGGCGGAACATGGAGCCAGCGCACAATTTCGCTTTTGGTAAACTCCGACACTGCCAGAAGATACCGGGCGCGACGCGCGGCGACCCGGATCGCCCATCGAGTGTAGATCCGATTGACACGGCGAAACGTCTGCGGAAACAGAAACGCGCTCAGGTCGTGAATGGTGACGACTGATGGAACCGGGCAGAAGAGCGGCACAACATTGAGCACGCCGTGGTACACATCAGCGCGAGAGAGGCGGAGGAGCGCTGGCGCCAGCGCCTGTTCCCACGGAATGCGCACGCGCGGGTTGATCGTGGGAAGGCGACTTGGTCGGACGCGGAAGTTGGGCGGCAATCTGAGCACTGCACTGTCGAGACCGCGCGTGGTATACACCGTATACTGGTTGTGCCGGTCAATCTCTCCCAGATGAATGAGCAGCGCCTCGACATAGTTCGACACCCCAGCGCGCCGGAAGGTGCGCGTATGGGCAAGGAGATGCGCATTGATAGCGACGTGCATGCGCAGTTCGTTTATAATAAGTTATGGCAACGCGGCATACGTCGGCGAAGGAATCACACCCCAATGCTCACGCGGCCAGTACGAAATCCACGCCTGTCCGATAATGCGATCCATCGGCAGATCGTTCCACTCGCGCGAGTCGCTGCTGTTGGCGCGATTGTCTCCCATGACGAACACTGTTCCTGGAGCGACTACCACGGGACCGCGGGCGCATGGGTCTTCGAAGCGGCAGGTGGTCGTGATGCCCTGAAGGTACGGTTCATCGAGGAGCACACCATTGATATACACGCGGCCGTCCCGGATTTCGACAGTTTCACCTGGAAGAGCGATGACACGTTTGATATAATCTTTGCTCATATCGCGCGGATACTCGAACACCACCACGTCGCCGCGGCGCGGGGTGCGGAAGGGATAGACCACGCGCGGCGGCAGGTCGGCGTTGCCGGGCAGCAGGCGAAGCGGCGCATTCAGATCGAAGTGGAAGAAGATCAGTTTGTTGACCAGAATGTACTGTCCGCTGTGCAGGTTAGGCTCCATGCTCTGGCCCTCGATCTTAAAGTTCTGGATCGCGCCGCGCACGATCAAGAAGATCAGCAGAATGAAGAGGGCGGTTTCGAGCATCTCCCGCACAATGTTGCGAACGGCTGGCGCCGGACGGGAGGCGACGGCGGGTGTGTCAACCGTTTCAGCCGGGTGATTGGCGATTGAAGGGCGATCCAGCCCCAGTCGGCGACGCAGTGGCGTTTCGTCCATATGCTCTTTATTACATCAGTTGCGCTCGATGACAGAGCAGCAGACTGGCTTCTAACAATAATGCAACCCATGCACGTGCTGCGCCTCACGCGGCGCGCTTCAGGATTATACCCGATCAGGAATGAGAATGCCAGCAGGTGAGTCCATACGCTATACTGCTCTTGTTGAGGCGCTCGACGATGGGGCGCTGCGCTGTAACGTCTGTCAGTGGCGCTGCGAATTGAAGCCGCACCAGGAGGGGCGCTGCCGGGTGCGTGTGCGTGATTCGAACGGTATCGCTGTGCGTAATGACGGTCTCATCAGTGTAGCAACTGTTGGACCAATCGATGAACATCGGTTGTGGCACTTTTTTCCGGGCACGCAGGTGTTGACGCTCGGCGGTTGGGGATATGCATTCCCGGAAGATCAGCACCGCGGCCAGTACGGTATGGCGCCTGTCGATGGTCAGCCGCGACGGCGCCTCGCGCCGGAACGCGCTGCCACGTTCGCCCTGGATCGTCTGTGTCGGGGGATTGTCTGGAGTTACAGCGATCCTTCGGTGGCGCATGAGTATGTGTTCGATCTGCTGCGCACGGCACGGGCGACGAGCCGGTACACGGCGCTGGTGACCAGCGGGTTCCTCACGCCGGAAGCATTGGAT
>JANWXL010000298.1 GCA_025055265.1 Roseiflexus sp. | reverse complement strand
GCGCCGGGCAGCGCTGCCGTTCTGCTGTTCGGTTCGGCAGCGCGCGGGCAATTGCGTCCCGATAGCGACATTGACGTTGCTGCGCTCTTCGAGTATACCCGGACGCCCTCTGTCGAGGAACGCCTGGTGTTGCAGCAGCGCCTCGAGGAAGCGGTGCAGCGCGATGTCGATCTGGTTGTGCTCAACGACGCGCCGACCATTCTGGCGCGCCAGGCGCTTACATATGGCAGGGTGATTGCATGTCCCAACCCGCGCGTCTACCATGAGTTCGTCATCCGCCTGGCGACGGAGTACGCCGATTTCAAGCGCATACGCAAGCCTATTGAAGATGCAGTGATCAGGCGGAGAGTATTGCGCAGCCATGATTGATCGCGATATTGCGCTCGCAAAAGTGGCAATCATTTATCGCAAACTCTCGCTTGATGTGCTTAAGGCGATCCTGGTGCATCATCTGACCGATCTCGAGACGTTTTACAGCGAGGTCCTGGCATTGTTGCCGCCCTCATTGCCCGAGCGACCAGTTGACTGAGCGTGTTTGGAGGAAGACTATGATTGACACCTTGCCTGAAGCGCAGACCCGCGTGCACCACGCTGTCTCTCCCGAACGTCTGGCAGTCCTGGACTCGATTCAGCGCCGCATCCTCTGGCTGGCGACATACATGGTCCATCACGCAAATCACGTTCGCCCCAACCCCGACGGAACGAAGATCGGCGGGCATCAGGCGTCCTCGACATCGCTCGTAACAATCCTGACAGCGCTCTACTTCCATTTCCTGCGCCCTGGCGACCGGGTATCGATCAAGCCGCACGCGTCG
The DNA here is from genome assembly GCA_025055265.1 of Roseiflexus sp. Lineage (GTDB taxonomy): Bacteria > Chloroflexota > Chloroflexia > Chloroflexales > Roseiflexaceae > Roseiflexus. The sequence goes on along the minus strand of JANWXL010000298.1, from coordinate 8,116 downwards.
CCTGCGTTCCACGCAGTGCAGTACCTGCTGGGACGGCTGCCGCGCGAGTATCTCGCGACCCTGCGTGCCTACGGCGGTCTCCAGGCGTATCCCAGCCGCACCAAAGACCCCGATCACGTCGATTTCTCAACTGGCTCGGTCGGGCTGGGCGCGGTGGCGCCCGCCTTCGCCGCGCTGGCGCATCGCTACGCCAGAATGCACTTCGGGCATGTGACGTCGCGGCGCTTCATTGCACTGGTCGGCGATGCTGAACTCGATGAAGGGAATGTCTGGGAGGCGATCCTCGATGAGGCGATGGAAGGTCTGGACAATCTGATCTGGATTGTTGACCTGAACCGTCAGAGCCTCGACCGAGTGGTGCCGGGCATTCGGGCGGCGCGGTTGAAGCGCCTGTTTGCTGAAAATGGCTGGCAGGTGCTCGAAGCGAAGTATGGCCGCCAGTTGCAGGCGCTGTTCCAGTTGCCCGGCGGCGAGGCGCTCCGCCAGCGCATCGACGATATGAGCAATGAGGAGTACCAGGCGCTCATCCGCCTTCCTGGCCACGAATTGCGCACACGTCTGTGTGACGATCCTGCTGGCAAGGGGAATCAGATCGCTGGCGTCATCGCAGATGTTCCTGACAACGAATTGCCTGCCGTCATCTCGAACCTCGGCGGGCACGATCTGGCGGAACTGTTCGATGTGCTGGCGCAGGCGGACGCTTCGGCAGGCAGACCGACCATTGTCTTCGCCTATACGATCAAAGGCTGGGGACTGCCGATCGCCGGGCATCCGCTCAACCACTCGATGCTGCTGACTGCTGAGCAGATCGAGGCGCTGCGCATTGCACACGGCATCGCTCCCGGCGCAGAGTGGGACGCCTTCGCGCCAGGCACGCCCGAAGCTGACCTGTGCGCTGAGGCTGCGGCGCGTCTTTACCCTCCTGATGAGCCGCAGGGCATTGCCTGTGATCCCTCGCTGGTCCCTGCCGATCTTGATGTCGCCATCCCGGAACGCACAAGCACGCAGGACGCCTTTGGACGCCTGCTGGTGCGTCTGGCGGATACCCCCATCGGCGAGCGTATTGTCACATCGTCGCCCGACGTCTCGGTTTCGACCAACCTGGCGGGCTGGATCAACAAAACCGGCGTGTTCACCCCTGTCGAGCATCCCGATTATGAGACCGAGTCGTACCGCCTGTTGCGCTGGAAACGCGGACCCTCCGGCAGGCACATCGAACTGGGCATCTCCGAGATGAACCTGTTCATGCTGCTGGGCATGATGGGGTTGTCGGCAGAACTGTGCGGGCAGCCGCTGATTCCGATTGGCACCGTGTACGACCCGTTCGTCTGTCGCGGTCTCGATGCCCTGATCTACGGCGTCTATTCCGGCGCGAAGTTTATTTTCGCGGGAACGCCATCGGGAATCACCCTGTCGCCTGAAGGCGGTGCGCACCAGTCGATCATCACGCCGTCAATTGGTGCAGAATTGCCGAAGTTGCGCGCGTATGAGCCTTGCTACGCGCAGGAAGTCGAATGGGTGCTGCTGGAAGCGATCCGTGAATGCTGCGACCGCACCCACGGACAGGCGACCTACCTGCGCCTCTCGACCCGACCGGTCGATCAGGCGCCGTTCACTGCCGCGCTGCGACGTCTGGGGAAGGAGGAACTGCGGCGACAGGTTCTGATGGGCGGGTATCGTCTGCGCGACTGGCGTTTCAGCGATCAGACAACTCTGGCGCGACGCGAGGACGGGCAACCTTACCGGATCATCATTGCAGCGGCTGGCGCGATTGTGCCAGAGGCGCTGGCAGCCGCCGATCTGCTGGAACGCGAAGGCGTGGCGGTGACGGTTCTGAACCTGGTCAGCCCGAAGCGGGTCTTTGAGCACTGGCGTACCGGGCGTGATCGCGATCCGCTCGGCTGGCTGATTCTGCCGGAAGAACGTCGCACACCAATAATCACGGTGCAGGATGGCGCATCGCATAGCCTGGCGTGGCTGGGAAGCGTCTATGGCGCGCCGTTGACGGCGCTGGGGGTCGATGACTTCGGGCAGTCGGGCGCGCGCGCCGACCTCTACCGCCATTTTGGGATTGACCCGTTGAGCATCTCCGAGGCGGCGTTCCGCGCTTTGGACGAATAAAGCCCTCCGGCACGCCATTGTGCAGGAGGGCTGGAACAAGCTCGAGTATGATGAGACGCTACCCGATCTTAGATGAGAAGCAATGCTGAACGTCTTGCCTGTCAAACTCACACGAAGGCGCAAAGGCTCAGAGATTCTGTGATGCGGGCTACAAGCGCTTTACAACCCTTTGCACCTTCGCGCTAACCTTTCAGTGCCCTAGGTGGTTGCCGGCGGGTTGCGGCGCGCCTCAATGAACGAGCGCACGCCAAGCGCCACGTAGATGCCGCAGATGAGCGCCATCGCAATGTTTGCGCCGATGGCTACGTTCAGTTCAAATGAGCCAAGCGCCGGGATGATGCGGCTCAGTGGCGCAATGAACCCGAGCGCACCCAGCGCAACTGCGATGTGCATCATTGTTTTGCGGCGTTGCCCGTTCTGCGCCAGCCAGCCGAGCAGGATAAGCGGTACGCCGAAGAACGCCGGAATGAGCGCCGTGACGCTCGACATACCAGTTCCAAAATATGTTGACAGCGCAAGGATCGTCAGCGCTGCGCCGGCAATGATCGTGTTCCTGGGCATTGCTCCCTCCTTTCAGCCATGATGATGCTACGAGGAATGCTTTCATTATACAATGTCAGGTATCACACGCCAGGGTCGCCTTCCCTGCCCAGTATGCGAATTTCTTCCCGAACATGTAAAGGACGGTGTCATGAGCCGCATTACCGACGCCTTTGCCCGTTTGCGCGCTGCCGGACGAACGGCGCTGATGCCCTACCTGATGACCGGCTATCCTGAGCGCGACTCGGCGCTGGAACTTGCGCCTGCGCTGGAAGAAGCTGGCGCTGATCTCTTCGAACTTGGCGTCCCGTTTTCCGATCCGCTCGCCGATGGCGCCACGATTCAACGCGCCTCGGAACGTGCGCTGGCGAACGGCATCCGTCTCGAGCATTGCATCGCCACAGTCGCGGAGCTGCGCAAACGCGGCGTGCGTGCGCCGATTGTGCCGATGGGGTATTACAACCCGTTTTTGCAGTACGGTCTTGAGCGCCTGGCGCGTGACATGGCAGCCGCTGGCGCGGATGGTCTGATCATCCCCGACCTGCCGCCGGAAGAAGCGCAGGAGTGCCACGCCGCCTGCCGCGAATATGGTCTCGACCTGATCTTCTTCGTCGCCCCCACGACCCCCGATGAGCGTATTGCCCGCATCGCAGCACTCGCCAGCGGGTTCATCTACTGCGTGTCGCTCACCGGCGTCACCGGCGCGCGGCGTGAGTTGTGGAGCGGGTTGCCCGCCTTCCTGGAGCGGGTGCGCCGTCAGACCGACCTGCCGCTGGTGGTCGGGTTTGGCATCAGCAGCGCCGATCACGTGCGTGAGGTTGGCAGGTATGCCGCTGGCGCAATCGTCGCCAGCGCGCTGATCAACGTCATCGAACATTCGCCTCCCGGCGAGTATGTCGCACGTGCGGCTGAGTTCGTGCGGTCGCTGCGCGGTTGACTGAGGGCGCATCCATGCATTGTATATTGAGTGTGATATAATTGCAGCATCAGTACGCCGTTTGCGGGGTTCGACCGTGCTGTCGCTCGCAATTGTGATTGTCAGTTATAACACTCGCGAACTGTTACGTGCGTGTTTGCGCTCAATTGAGGAGAGTCATACGCGCTGCGCGATTACGGTCTGGGTGGTTGATAACGCATCGACCGACGGCAGCGCCGCAATGGTGCGCGCTGAGTTTCCGCGGGTGCGACTGATCGTCAGTCCGCGCAACGGCGGTTTCGCCTATGCCAACAACCTGGCGATCCGCGCCATCCTCGACGAAGCGGACCGGGCAGGAGTATCGAGCGCCGATTACATCCTGTTGCTCAACCCGGATACCAGTGTGCCGCGTGGTGCACTCGACGGGTTGGTCAAGTATATGGAAGCGCACCCTGACGTTGGCGCGTGTGGACCGAAGTTGCTGCTGCCCGACGGCTCGCTCGACCTGGCGTGTCGGCGTTCGTTCCCGACGCCGGAAGTTGCGTTTTACCGGATGATCGGTCTGTCGCGCCTGTTCCCGCGCCATCCGCGTTTTGCGCGTTACAATCTGACCTATCTGGACGAGAATTGCGAAACGGAAGTGGACGCGGTGGTGGGTGCGTGCATGCTGGTGCGCGCCAGCGTTGTGCGCGAGGTTGGCTTGCTGGACGAAGCGTTCTTCATGTATGGCGAAGACCTCGATTGGGCGTATCGCATCAAGCAGTATGGCTGGCGCATTATGTATGTTCCGTCGGTTACCGTCTATCACCACAAACGGGCGTCGAGCAGCCAGCTTCCGACGCAGACAATCCGCTGGTTCTACGATGCCATGCGCATCTTTCACCGCAAACATTTTGCCGCCACCACGCCAGCGCTGCTCAATGCAGCGATTGAAACCGGCATTACGCTGAAGGAGTATCTCAGCCTTGGCAGCAATTTCCTCCGCCCCCCGGTCGGGCGCCGCGTCGGGTAAAACCACGCGCCAGCGCACGTGGGTGGTGCGCACATTGCTGATCCTGGCGCTGCTCGCCTGTGACTCGCTGGCGCTCAACGCGGCGTTTGTCGGCGCCTTCCTGTGGGCAGTGCGCAGTGATGCGGAGTTCGCTGCCGCTCTCAATGCCGTCGGTCCGGTGACGTGGTTGACCTCGTTGCTGATTCTGGATATCTCGATGGCTGCTTCGTTTATTGGGAGCAGCCTCTATTCACTGCGGCGCGGCGTTTCGCGCGTGGATGAGTTCTTCAAGATCATCGTGGCTGTCTCACTTGGCACGTTCGCCACGCTGATCCTCAACGCGATGCAGCCGCAGTTCGGGCGCGACCTGTTGCCCTGGAATGAGCGGGTGCTCGTCAGCGGCTGGATCGGCGCAGTGATCGGGGTGGCAGCATTGCGTCTGGTGCACCGCTCGGTGTTGATAGCACTGCGCAAACGCGGGATTGACGTGCGTCGCGTTATCATCGTCGGGACGCGCGATCCGGGACGGGTGGTGCTCAATACGATCCGGCGTCAGCCAGAGATGGGGTATCATGTCGTCGGCTTTATCTCGAATTCGACGCCGGTTGGCACGCTGGTCGATGGCGTGCCAGTGCTGGGCAAGCCGGCGTCGCTTGGGCGCGTCATCCGTGCGGCGCACGCCGATGAGGTGATCATTGCGGTGTCGGGGCGCACGTCGGCGGAAGTGCTGGAACTGGTGGCGCTCGCCGAGGATGAGTCGGTTGAGATCAAGCTGTATCCTGATGCGTTCCAGTTGATCACAAATAACGATGTCTCGATTGGTGATGTCAGCGGTCTGCCGCTGATCGGCATCCGCAATGTCGCACTCGATAGTCCAGTCAATCGCGCTCTCAAACGAGGTCTCGATCTGGTGGTTGCCACGCTGGTGCTGACCCTTGGTTCGCCGGTGATGCTGCTGATCGCGCTGTTGATCAAGCTGGAGTCGCGTGGTCCGGTCTTTTTTGTGCAGGAACGTGTCGGTCTCGACGGCAAGCCGTTCCCCACATTCAAGTTCCGCACGATGCGCGTCGATGCGCCACTGATCGGCAACTGGACAACGAAGGACGACCCGCGTGTGACGCCGCTGGGTCGCTTCCTGCGGCGCTATAGCCTTGATGAACTCCCGCAGTTCATCAATGTGATTCGCGGCGAGATGAGCGTTGTCGGTCCGCGTCCCGAGCAACCGATGTGGGTTGAGCGATTCAGCCAGAGCATTCCGCGCTACATGCGCCGCCATAAGCAGAAGGCGGGCATTACCGGCTGGGCGCAGGTCAATGGGTTGCGCGGCGATACCAGCATCGAGGAGCGCACCCGCTATGATCTGTACTATGTTGAAAACTGGTCGCTTTTATTTGATATAAAAATTATCATCAAGACGGTTGTTGACATCCTGACAGGAAAAAATCGAGGATACTGATGACGCCTCTCTATCAGTTGACGGTTGCTCAGGCGCGCGAGGCGCTGACTCGCGGCGAGATTACGTCGGTGGAGTTGACCGAAGCGCTGCTGGCGCGAATTGCCGCTGTCGAGCCGAAGGTGCGCGCGTTTCTGACCATAGACGCTGATGGCGCCCGAGCACAGGCGCAGGCTGCCGATGCGCGCCGCGCTGCCAGCGACACATCGCCGCTGCTCGGCATTCCTATCGGCATTAAGGATGTGATTTCAACGCAAGGGCTGCGCACTACATGCGCCTCGAAAATGCTCGAGAACTATATCCCGGTATACGATGCGACGGCAGTGGCGCGGTTGAAGACGGCAGGGGCGGTGATCCTGGGCAAGCTCAACTGCGATGAGTTCGCTATGGGATCATCAACCGAGAACAGCGCCTTTCAGCAAACGCGCAATCCCTGGAACCTTGAACGGGTTCCCGGCGGTTCATCCGGCGGCTCTGCGGCAGCAGTCGCAGCCGGTGAAGCGCCTGCCACGCTGGGAACCGATACCGGCGGCTCGATCCGCCAACCAGCAGCGTTTTGCGGCATTACTGGTCTCAAACCAACCTATGGACGTGTATCGCGCTATGGTCTAGTAGCGTTTGCGTCGTCGCTCGACCAGATTGGACCAATGGCGCGTACGGTGCGCGACTGTGCGATTGTGCTGCAAGTCATCGCCGGGGAGGATCCGTTCGACGCAACCTGCACCGCTCATCCCGTGCCGGACTACGAAGCGGCGTTGACCGGCGATATTCGCGGGTTGCGTATCGGCGTTCCGCGTGAGTACTTTGTTGCTGGCATGCAGCCTGAAGTCGAAGCGGCAGTGCGGGCTGCGATCGAGGTCCTGCGCGAACAGGGCGCTGAGGTGCTTGAGATTAGCCTGCCACACACCCCCTATGCGCTGCCTGTCTATTACCTGATTGCTCCCGCTGAAGCCAGCGCCAACCTTGCGCGCTTCGACGGCGTGCGCTACGGGTTGCGCGTGCCGGGGGAGAGTTACTTCGATGAATTGGAGCGCACTCGCGGCGCAGGGTTCGGTCCAGAGGTCCGGCGACGCATCATGCTGGGAACGTATGCGCTCTCAGCGGGGTACTACGATGCCTATTACAAACGCGCTCAACAGGTGCGCACCCTCATCCGCCGCGACTACCAGCAGGCGTTTGAGCAGGTCGATGTCATTGCTGCGCCGACGGCGCCGACGGTCGCGTTCAAAATTGGCGCGCACACCGACGATCCGCTGGCGATGTATCTGGAGGATGTCTGCACTCTGCCGCTGAACCTGGCAGGATTGCCTGGTCTGGTGGTTCCGTGCGGGTTTGCGGAAGGACTGCCAATCGGTCTGCAACTGATCGGGCGGGCATTCGACGAGGAGACGCTTTTGCGCGTCGGCGACGCCTACCAGCGCGTGACTGACTGGCATACGCGGATGCCAGAGGTGCGAGAGGACAATTCAACTCAAGGGTAGTACTGCCCTCATCCCCCGGACTTACACGTGTAGCGTTTTCGGGCGCAGTGGTGTTGTCCGCGTTCTGACGCTCTTTTCCCCTCATCCCCCTTCCCCCTTCTCCCCCAAGGGGAGAAGGGGGAGTTTGCGCATCCTAACGCTCACAACGGGCGATGTGTTCCGCCTAGTCTGGCCAGGCTTCTTGCCAGAGCCGCTGTCTCGTGTCATCCACAGGCGCTCGAAGAGCGCAGCGTGCACCATCTGACGCCGCGCGCCGCACGGTCATCCGCAGACACTCGACGAGCGCAGTGTGCGCCATCTGACGCCGCGTGCCGCGCGCCGCGCGGTCTTCCGCAGGCGCTCCACGAGCACAGCGTGCGCCGTCCGACGTCGCATGCCTCTTGCCTCTTGCCTCATGCCTCGCGCCTCTCAATTATCCGCAGACGCTCCACGAACGCGGCGTGCGCCGGGTCCGCCAGCCCGCGCTGCAGGGTGGCGAGGAGCGCCGCCGCGTCGCCCGCCCACAATGCCGCCGGGTCGAGCCACAAGCCGGGGAAGACGCGACTGCGCAGCGTGCCGTCGGCTTCCAGCGGCAGCGGCGTGAACACCCCCTCGCGCAGCTCCCACCAGTCGAC
>JANWXL010000251.1 GCA_025055265.1 Roseiflexus sp. | reverse complement strand
CTCGCACCCTCTATGTCGGTTGATACGCTTTACGACGATGCCAGACGCCTCGTTGCGTCAGCAGACAGCGCCGGTTTAAGCCTGCGTCTGCTCGGCGGACTCGCCGTCTTCCATCTCTGTCCGACAGCGCGACATCCTGAGTTCAGCCGTTCCTACAAAGACATCGACATGGTTGGGCTTGCCAGGGAACGCACGGCGTTGCAGCGCCTGTTCGTAGAGCATGGGTACGAGCCGGATCGCGAATTCAACCTGCTGCACGGCGCGCAGCGCCTGATCTTCCGGCACGCCTCGGACGAGCGCCACGTGGATGTGTTCCTCGACCGTTTTCAGATGTGTCACACGTTCGATCTGCGCGACCGTTTGCAGTTGCACCCCGCCACCCTGCCGCCAGCCGATCTGTTGCTGACCAAACTTCAGGTGGTAGAGGCGACAGAGAACGATCTGCGCGATCTGTTTGCGCTCCTCTCCGATCTGCCGCTTGGCACGGAACCTGGAGCGATTGACGCTTCGTACATCGCGCAACTGGCAGCGCGCGATTGGGGCGTCTACCGGACGCTGACGCTCAGCCTGGAGCGTCTCGAACGGTGGGCGGCTGGGCGTCCTTCCTGCGGCGCCTACCGGGTGTCGTCGCAGATCGCGGCGTTGCGCGAGGCGATTGAGGCGCATCCGAAGACGATGGCGTGGAAGATGCGGGCGCGGATCGGCGACCGGGTGCGCTGGTATGATGTTCCTGACGAAGGCGGCTGACGATGTGGCTCTTCAATCGCAAACAACGAACAAACGATAACACGACGGTGCGTCTGTTCTACAGCAGCGACATTCACGGCTCGGAACGCTGCTGGCTCAAGTTTTTGAACGCAGCGCAGTTCTACGGCGCGCAGGCGCTGGTCATGGGCGGCGATCTGACCGGCAAGATGCTCGTGCCGCTGGTAGAGACGGCGGAAGGGTACCGCGCGTCATTTCTGGGGCAGGAGACGCTTGCCCGCGACGACGCGGAACTGGCGACGCTCGAAAAGAATATTCGCTTCAACGGTTTCTATCCGTATCGCTGTTCGCCGGACGAATACCGCCGCCTGGAAGCGGAACCTGACTATCTGGATCAGGTGTTTCGGCGTGTGATGGTCGATGCGGTGCGGCGCTGGATCGCGCTCGCCGAAGAACGCCTTGCGGGCAGCGGCGTCGCCTGCTTCGTGATGGCGGGCAACGACGACGAGTTGGCGCTCGATGAGGTGCTGCGCAGCGGCGATGTGGTGCGCAACCCGGATGGATGTGTGCTCGAATGGGGGCGATACCAGATTCTGGGCGAGTCGTGGGTGCCGCCGACCCCCTGGCACAGTCCGCGCGAGGTGAGCGAAGAGGAACTGGAGCGCCGGATCCGTGCCGTCGCCGACCGCCTCGACCGCGACCGTCCGGCGATCTTCGTGCTGCACAGTCCGCCCTACCGCAGCACGCTCGACGATGCGCCGAAGGTACGCGACGATCTGACTGTTGCGACCGAGGGCGGGCAGGTGGTGATGACGCCAGTAGGGAGCACAGCGGTGCGGCGGGTGATTGAAGAGTTTCAGCCGCTGCTCGCGCTGCACGGGCACATCCATGAATCGCGGGGTGCGGTGCGGATCGGGCGTACGCTGTGCATCAACCCTGGCAGCGCCTATGGCGAGGGAGTGCTGCATGGCGCGTTGATCACGCTCGAAGGCGATCGCATCGTGGCGCACCAACTGGTGAGCGGGTAGGTGCGATTCCAATAAGCTCACACAAAGGCGCAAAGACTCCGCGACTCAGCTTCGCTGATGATGGCTGGTCTTCCAGACTTGAAAGGTATTGGGGCTAATGGTTTTTGAATGGACATTCTGTTATGCACTCACCCGCACGGCGGTTGATGAGGGGCGCTGCGGGCTAATGGTTTTTGAGAAATTATTTGCCTACCCGCCCGGCGCCTGAAGTCGCGGGCTACAGAAAGCGAAGCCCGCCTTCGCGGGCTAGACTGGGCGATACCGAATTATTTTCTCAAAGACCATAAGCCCTGGCTGAGATCGTGAAAGCCCCTTTGGGGCTTCCATGCCCTGAGCGAAGGCTTTAGCCCGCAGCTCAGAGGATGCGCGGCTCGGCAGCACAGGTCGACCAGATTCAATTCCTCACGAGCTGTGAGCTACGAAAAGTGAAGCCCGCCTGCGCAGGCTCGACCGGGCGATACAAACTATCTGTCTTCTCAAAGTTCATCAATCTATAGCACTGAAGAAGCACTGAAGACCCTTTGGAGAGACGATGATTTATGATCTGACCCGAACACTGGTGAGCGGCATGCCAGTCTATCCTGGCGACCCCGAGGTGCGGATTGTCGCTGGCGGCGCGCCGCCGTGGCGGGTCAGCACGCTGCACCTGGGGAGTCACAGCGGCACGCATGTTGATGCGCCGTTGCACTATTTCGCCGACGGGCGCGGGATTGGCGCATTTCCGCTCGAACGCTTCATCGCTCCGGGGATGGTCGTCGATGCCCGCGGGTATGCCGATGACGATCCGATTGGCGCCGAGGTTCTCACTGGCTACGATCTCCGTCCAGGGATGATCGTCGTCATCCGCACCGGCTGGGAAGCATTCTGGCAGGATGCGCGCTATTTCCGGCATCCCTGCCTGAGCGCCGACCTGGCGCGTGCGCTCGTCGAGCGTCGCATATCGCTGGTGGCGGTTGATGCGCTGAACGTCGACTCGACCATGAGCGGCGGTGAAGCGGTGCATGCCATCCTTCTCGGCGCCGATGTTCTCATTGCCGAAAACCTCTGCAACCTCGACACCCTGCAGTGTGGGCAAACGTACATGTTCGCCATTCTTCCGCTGGCGCTCGGCGCGGTCGATGGCGCGCCAGCGCGCGCGCTGGCGTGGGATATCAATCACCATTTCGGTTTCGACCTTTTGTGATTGACAGGAGGCGCAACGTGGCAGGACGTTCGCAATCAATCGCCGCTCCTCGAACCTTTGCCCGCAAAGCGACCGGTCTGGTGCGGCAGGCGGGTATGCTCGACGTGCTGGTGTACAACGTCAATTTCATCAGCATCGGCTTGATGGTCGCGCTGATGCTCCTGATCATCCCGTCGTATGCGGGGGGCAACATCTACCTGTCGCTGCTGTTCTGCGCGCTGCTGGCGCTGCCGACTGCCTGCATCTATGCGTTCCTCTCGGCTGCCATGCCGCGCAGCGGCGGCGACTACGTCTACGTCAGCCGCGTGCTTGGTCCGGCGCTCGGCATGATGGGCAGTTGGAACATGACAATCTGGTGGATCCTGTACGGCGGCGTCCCCTCCGCATTCCTGGCGACTTACGGCGTGGCGCCGTTCTGCCGTGTGCTCGCGGCAATGACCGGCAATAGCGCACTGATCGACATCGCAGACTGGACGGTAACTCCTACCGGGCAGTTTGTCGTTGGCGCGATCCTGATTGTGCTGCTGACAACACTGTTCACCATCGGGCTGAAATCGTTCTTCCGCGTGCAGAACGCGCTTTTCCTGCTGGCGACATTGAGCGCGCTCGTGGCGCTGGTTGTTGGATTGACGGCGGACGCCGCCACGTTTCCCGAGGTGTTCAACCGTTATGTCAGTGCACTGAACGGGCAGCCCGACACCTATCAGCAGATCGTCGCCGCCAGCGGCTATGCCGCCGCGCCGTTCGACTGGATGAACACCCTGTTGCCGATGACCTGGATCTACCTGACGATGGGATTTAGTTTCTCGTCGGCGTACATCGGCGGCGAGGTGAAACAGGCGGCGCGGTTGCAAACGTGGGCGATCCCCGGTACAGTGATCTATGCCGCCATCTGGGGCTTCCTGCTGGTGTGGGCGACGACGCGCGCGGTCGGCGCCGATTTTCTTGGCGCCGTGAGCACGCTCAGCGACCTGGGAGCGGAAACCGTCGGCTTGAGCGCCATGCCGCGCTTCCACGAACTGATCGCGTATGCAAGCCAGAACCCGGCGGTCGCGTTTCTGATCTGTTTCGGCTTCATCTTCTGGTCCTACGCCTGGTTGCCGGGGCAGATTCTGAATGCGTCGCGCAACCTGCTGGCATATGCGGTCGACGGATTGATGCCCGCGCGCCTGGCAACGGTCAGCGAGCGTTTTCACACACCGGTTGTCAGTCTGTGGATTATGGGCGTTCTGTCGATTGTCTCGCTGGCGATCTACGTGTTCACACCATACTTTGCGACCCTCTCCGGCATCTTTGGGTTTATCCTGACCTTTATGCTGGTGTCGCTGGCGGCGGTTCTGCTCCCGTACCGGCGCCCTGATGTGTTTGAGGGATCTCCGGTAAAATGGCGGTTGGCAGGCGTGCCGGTGATCAGCATCGTCGGCGTGCTGTCACTCGTAGCGTGCGCCGTGATGGAATGGGCGTATCTGAACGACCCGTTCTCCGGCATCAGCCTCGATCCTTCCACGCTGAGCGAAGGGGTGCTGGGTTTCGGCATGTTCCTGATCAACATCGGCATCTTCCTGTCAGGGCTGATCGTCTACTTTGTGGCGCGGGCGATCCGGCGGCGCGCCGGGATTGACGTGTCGCTCAACTACAAGGAGATACCGGTCGAGTAAATGAGGGTGTATGAACAACGTATCGGACAATCGCTGCGCTGAACTCGAGCGGCGCGTTGCAGAACTTGAGGCGGACCTGAATGCGGCGCGGCGGCGCATCGCCGAATTAGAGCGCATTGTCGAGCGCGGGTATGGCATGGTGGATGCCATCCCTGCAATGGTCTACTTCAAGGATCGGGAGCATCGCTACCTGTACGGCAATCGCGCATTCACGGAGCGCATCAGGGTGCGCGCCGAAGATATGGCGGGCAAAACCGACCGTGACCTCTTTCCGCCGGAGGTTGCAGAGGCATACCTCGCCGATGATGAGCGCGTCATGGCGACCGGTGAGCCGAGCATCGGAGTCGAACTGCCAGTGAACCGTCCAGACGGCACAATCGGATGGGTGTCGAACTCCGCCGTGCCCTACCGCGACCGCAGCGGCGCTGTGGTCGGCATGGTCGGGATTGCGATTGACATCACCGAGCGGAAGCGGATCGAGGAGGAACTGCGGCGCTCCCAGGAAGTGCAGCGCGCTTTGCTCGACACCATCCCGGCGATGATTTATCTCAAAGATCGCCAGCATCGCTACATCTTGGGCAACCGCGTGTTTGCCGACGCAGCCGGCATTTCGGTCGACGAGGTCGAAGGCAAGACAGATCACGACCTGTTTGTGCCAGAAGATGCGGAAGCGTACATCGCCGACGACGAGCAGGTGATGGCGACCGGCGAGCCGCACCTCGGCATCGAAGAGAAGATCACCGAGGCGAATGGCAAGGTGGCCTGGTTGATGGTCTACAAAGCGCCCTTCCGCGACGACCAGGGATGCGTGATCGGGATGGTCGGGATTGCGTTCGATGTTACGGCGCGGAAGGAGATGGAAGAGACATTGCGACGCAGCCAGGCGGAGCAGCAGGCGCTGATCGAACAGCAGGCGCAGTTGCTGGCAACTATTCGGAAACTATCGACCCCGGTGCTGCCAGTGACGCAGGATGCTCTGGTTCTGCCGCTGATCGGCGACATCGACACTGCCCGCAGCCAGCAAATCACCGAAGCGTTACTGGACAGCGTGCAGCGTCACCGCGCGCAATGGGCGATCATCGACATCACCGGCGTGCCGTTGATCGACACAGCAGTCGCCAATCATCTGATCC
>JANWXL010000244.1 GCA_025055265.1 Roseiflexus sp. | reverse complement strand
GCGACATTCACGGTGAAATTGTCGCCGCCGTTGGGAATGCGCCGCTCAAATATGCCGCGCAGCGCCCCGACCTGGCTGAACGGCGTGTGCGGAAAGACCGCCTGATGCACGCGATCCCAGCGCCAGCGCGCCGGATCGCTTTCGCCCTGCGCTTTTGCCATTGCTTCCAGCCCGCGCGTTAGCGCCTTCGCCAGTGTGGTTGCGCAGTCCTCCGTAACTGCGAGCGTTGTCACATCATCGCACCATTCACTACGACCGTCGAGCAGCACTGCGCGCAGCGCCATCGCCGGAAAATCGCGCTCGGACTGGTACTGGCGCTCGAAGAGGTCGCGCAATTCATCGGCGAAAATTGTCTCGATGGCGGCATAGTAGTACCCCTGAAAGACCGCAGTTGCCGCGCTGTCGCCGCGCATGGCGCCATCCCAGTCGCGCAGCAGTTCGAGCGCAGCGGCTTCGCGCGGTCCGGCGGGTTGAACGTCGAGCAACGCGGGCAACAACTCGCGCGCCTGCACCGAGACCACATCGCCCAGCATTGCGCGCATGTCAGCGACGGTAAATCGATTACCCTGTTCGATCATCTCGATGATACGCTGCGCCCGATACGGCGCTGCCCACGAGGTTCCCAGCAGATAGGGGTAATCATCGCCGACCACCCGGTTATTCGCAGTAACGATGTAACCCTGCGGCGGGTTGTAGACGTGGGGCAACTCCTCGAACGGCACATACCCGACCCACTCATACTCATCGGTCCACCCCGGCACAGGCAGCGTCCCGTCGCCGTTGCGGCGGATTGGCAGTGCGCCCGGCGCGTAGTAGCCGATGTTGCCCTCAATATCGGCATAGACGAAGTTTTGCATTGGCGCCTTCAGATCGCGTAGCGCCGCCGTAAACTCTTCCCAGTTGCGCGCCCGGTTGATGTTGAGAAAGGCGCGGATCGTTGCATCCTCCTCGTCGAGCGCCGTCCAGCGGAATGCCAGCGTCTCGCCGGTGCCAGACGTCACATCGCTGATGATCGGACCGTGGCGGGTGATACGCACCGTCAGCGTCACTGGCGCTGCGTCTTTGACATTGATCGTCTCGCTGATCAGCGTGACCGGTTCGCGTCTGCCATTGTACTCAACATAATTCTGTGCGTCGATCCGTTCGATGTAGAGGTCCTGCACATCAGGACCGGTATTGGTCACGCCCCAGGCGATGCGTTCATTATGACCGAT
>JANWXL010000223.1 GCA_025055265.1 Roseiflexus sp. | reverse complement strand
CGAACTGAGCGGCGCCTTGCAGGGCGAGCACCTTGGTAATCGCTGCGGTCAGCGTGGTTTTGCCGTGGTCGACGTGGCCGATGGTGCCGACGTTGACGTGCGGCTTGGTGCGCTCAAACTTCTGCTTTGCCATTGTTTCTTGCTGCTCCTTGCACTGTCAGGCGCGGCGCTGACTGCCGCTGCCCTGCTGGAGCCCATGACGGGACTCGAACCCGTGACCTCGTCTTTACCAAAGACGTGCTCTACCTGCTGAGCTACATGGGCGTATGAACACAAGAATGAGAATGTAGAATTGAGATATGCCACTGCCCCGCTCTCAACTCTACATTCTCAGTCGAACTGGTGGGCCGGGCTGGATTCGAACCAGCGAAGGCGTTAAGCCAGCAGATTTACAGTCTGCCCCGGTTGGCCACTTCGGTACCGACCCGATACGACAACACGCCACATATCGTGGCGGATATGCATTATACGACAGCCACGAGCGCCTGTCAAACCGATAGCGCGATTTGGTCGAAGGGATATAGTTCTTAAGTCCCGGATTGTGCGTAGGAATTGACGCTCTGTGTACAATATTCATTAGAAAGAAAACAATGAAGCGGCGACGGTGCGCCATCGCCGACGTGCGAATGTTGACACGCGACGAAGAGTGACGTACATTGTTCACCGTAATAGTGTGGACGCTTTCGAATCGGTATGCGTGCGCTTGACCACAGCATCGAACCTGGCAATCGCAACCGTGTGGCGCAGGCGCTGTTGCCGCTGAAACTGGTTCCCCCGCCGCTGCGCGAGGGCGTTCTGCTCCGTCCGGATCTGCAGGCGTTGCTCGCGGAAGTGCGTCTGCAACCGCTGACCCTCGTGATCGCGCCAGCCGGGTATGGCAAAACGACGCTCATTACGCAATGGGCGCAGGAGTTGGGGCGCACCGGCGCGCCAGTCGCGTGGTTGACGCTCGATGCCAGCGAACGCGACCCGGCGTTGTTTCTGGCGTATCTGATCCGTGCGTTTCAGACGGCGTTTCCCGGTCTTGGGCAGGATGCAGCGCGGGTGCTGTCGAGCGCAGCCAGCCTTGAGCGCGACTGGCCGCTGGTTGCCGGAGCGCTGTGCAGCGATCTGCAGCGCCACGTGCTGTCGGCGACCTTTCTCTTCCTCGACGATCTGCATCAGGTGATCGACTCAGCGGTGATCGGGCAGATTATCGGCTATCTGCTGCGCGCCGCGCCGCCTGCTCTGCACATTGTGATTGCATCGCGGCGTGAGTTGAACATTTCGCCGCTGGCGCGCCTGCGCACGGAAGGTCGCATTGTTGAGGTGCGTCAATCTGATCTCCATCTGACGTCGGAACAGGCGCGGCAGTTGCTCGCTATTCAGGGCGTAACTCTTTCCGATGAGGAATTGGCGATGCTGCTGGCGCGCACCGAAGGATGGGCGCTGAGTTTGCAGCTTGCTGCTCGTGTTCTTGCTGAACAGCCTGCGGAACGTCGCAGTGAATTCGTGGCGGCGTTGGGCGGCGGGAGCGAACAGTTGCTCGCGTATCTGGCAGCGGAGGTATTTGCCGATCTTCCTGCCGATGTGCTTGAGTTTTTGCGCCTTGCCGCACTCCCGCCACATTTCGACGCCGATCTGTTGGCGAATGCCCTCTTGCGGGAGGACGTTCCCTACCTGCTGCGCCGCATCCGCTCCCTCGGTCTGCCACTGATGCCGCTCGACGCTCAGGGCGATCGTTTGCGCTTCCATCCGCTCTGGCGCGAATTGTTGATGCGCGGCATCCACGAGATAGTGGACGATGAGACGCTTGCGGCGTTTCATCGTCGCTTCGGACGGCAGTTCGAGATGCGCGGTGAACTCGAGGAGGCGCTCGATCATTATGCCCGCGCCAACAGCATTGACGATCTCGAGCGCGCCCTGTTTGAGCGCGCCTGGCCTCTGCTCAATTCACCGCGCCGCGATACAGTGCGCCGCTGGATTGAACAGATCCCGGCGGAACGTCGCGATGCGAACCCCGAACTGCTATATATGTGGGGGTATAGCCAGATCGTTGCTGATCCGTCGCTTGCCGCGCAGATCATTGAGCGTGCTGCTGATCTCTTCCGTCGGGCAGGGGCGCATGCACGCGAATTGCGCGCCTATTCTGACCTTGCGGCGCTCCTCTTCTGGCAGGCGCGCCCCGCCGATTTCACGGCTGTCTGTGTGCGCGCCATCCGCGCCGCCAATCAGGTGCGCGATGCCTGGTCTCGCGGTGCAGCGCTGACGTGCGCGGTTGCGATGCTCTCGATCCGGGGGCGTCTCTCTGCTGCACTGCGGGTTGCCCACCATGCGTATGCTCATCCACTGAATCCGGCGTGGCGCTGGTTGCTGGCGATGATTGTCGCCTCGATCCACAATCAGCTTGGACGTCCTTCCGAAGCTCTGGCAGTGGTTGATGAAGCCCTGCAACTGACGCAGGTCGACGGCAATGACCGTATGCGCCAGAATCTGCTGCGTCAGCGTGCTATGGCGCTCTACCTGCTAGGCCAGCATACCGAGGCGATCGCCCTGGCGCTCGATGCCCATCGCTACCTGCTCGACTATTACCGCGATGGCACGGCTGGCGTCAGCGCGGCGCAACTGGCGTTGCTCCTCTCTTTGCAGGGGCGTCTCGATGAGGCGGCGATCTACATCGCGCAGGCGCGCGCCGCCTTTCACGAGCTTGGCGCGCTGGCGCCGCTCGCGTCACTGCAAGCCATCGAACTGTATAACATGCTGAGGCGCGGTCAGGCGGCGCGCGCGGCGGCTGCCGCTAATGCTTTTGTACGCCGCCTCGATGAGGTGGAAGGCGTTGCACCTGATCTGCGTCTGCGTCTCTTGCTGGCGGTTGTGCTTGGCGAGGCGGGCGAGCATCAGCAGGCGCTCAATCTGCTGAAGATGACAGTGCAGCAGATGCAGCACCGTGGTTATCGGGTATTTCTGGCATCCGCATGTCTCTATGGGGCGCATCTCGCCGGTCGGTGCGGCGACGCGGCGCTGCGCGACGCCTGGATCCGCACCGGGTGGACGGTTGTCGAGGAGGATCGCTGCCGCTTCCTGCCCGTGATGCCCGCCGAAGCCCTGAAGGATGTGGCTGTCGCCGCGTTGCGCGCCGGGATCGGATCAGATGTGATTGGACGCATTCTGCAGGATCACCTCGGCGATGAAGCAGTGGCGTTGTTTCAGGATGTGTTGAGCGATCCATCGCCGGAGGTGCGGGCGCAGGCGGCGCGACTCCTCGGCGAGGTTGGTACGGCGGTCGCCTATCCGGCATTGCGCGCCTTGCTCAAGGATCGCAATGCCGCGGTGCGCCAGATCGCCGAAGAGTCGCTCAATCGTCTGGTGTATCGTCCGCCGTATACGCTGCGCATCCGTATGCTCGGCGCCTTTGCCGTCTGGCGCGGCGATCACGAAATCCGCGACCGTGAATGGCGCAGCAGCAAGGCGCGCCAATTGCTGCAGTTGCTGTTGACGGAACGGGGACGGGCGCTGCCGCGTGAACGGGTGGTCGAGGCGCTCTGGCCCGATATGGACATTGACGCGGCGACCAATAATTTGCGCGTGACCATCAATCGGTTGAGCAAGGCGCTCGAACCTGATCGACCGGATGGTGCGCCGTCCGCCTATGTGGTGCAGCAGGGCGAGACATACGCCTTCAATACCGCCAGTGATCACCGAATTGATGTTGTGGAGTTCGTTGATGCCATTGACGAGGGGCGGCGAGCGGATCAACGCGGCCAGCGCGCTGCGGCGATCGCCGCCTACCGACGTGCCATCCAGTTGTACAGCGGTCCTTACCTGCCAGACAACATGTATGAGGACTGGACCGTTGTCGAGCGTGAACGACTGGCGCTGGCGTTTATCGAGGCTGCGCTGCGGCTGGGGGTTCTGCTCCTCGAAGAGGGCGCCATCCACGAGGCGATTGGTCTGGGGTGGCGCGTGATTGAGATCGATCAGACGCAGGAAGAGGCGTATCGCCTGCTCATGCGGGCGCATGCCGCGCTTGGCGAACGCAGCACGGCGCTGCGACTGTATGCGCGCTGCGTCAGTGTGCTCCAGAATGAATTGGGCATTACCCCATTGCCCGAAACCACCGCGCTGTACCACGCGCTGCGCGACCTGCGCTA
Source organism: Roseiflexus sp. (assembly GCA_025055265.1). Taxonomy (GTDB): domain Bacteria; phylum Chloroflexota; class Chloroflexia; order Chloroflexales; family Roseiflexaceae; genus Roseiflexus. The sequence continues at coordinate 3,520 of JANWXL010000223.1, read as the reverse complement.
GACGGAAACGCACATTCTCTGCCTTTGCCTCTCCGCGCCTTCGCGTTAGCATCTGTGGTATGATAGCTAGCCTTGCGTCCTTCGTGAAGCCGCTGCTGAATGTGTATGCACTCGTCGACGCCTGCCTCCCGTTTTGCGGCGCTGACGGCGCTGCGCTACCGCGATTTCCGGCTGCTCTGGGCTGGTCAGTTTGTGTCGATCACTGGCACGCAGATGCGCAATGTCGCAATTGCCTGGCAGGTCTATCAACTGGCGCAGGCGGACAGCGGCATTCGGGCAGAGATTGCGCTTGGTTTGATCGGTCTGGCGCGCGTTATTCCGCTGGTCGTCACGGCGCTCTTTAGCGGCATGGTCGCCGACCGCGTCGAGCGGCGCAAAATCCTGATCCTGACGTCGCTTGTGGCGTTTGTGTGTTCCCTGGTGCTGGCGCTCGCTGGTGAGATGGAGCGCCCGCCGCTGCTGCTGATCTATGCGATGGTGGCGCTGGCAGCGGTTGCAGGCGCATTTGAATTGCCAGCGCGCCAGGCGATCATTCCCAACCTGGTGGCGCCGCAGCATCTGCCAAATGCGTTGAGTCTGAACATCGTCTCCTGGCAACTGGCGACGGTCATTGGTCCAGCGTTATCTGGCGTTCTCATTGCCGCTGTCGGAGTTGCTCCGGTGTACTGGATCGACGCCGCTACCTTTCTGGCGGTTGCAGCGGCGGCGCTGCTCATGCGCACGCGCAACATTCCATCACGCACCGAACCGGTGTCGCTTCAGGCGGCGCTTGCCGGGTTGCGCTTCGTCTTCTCGCATCGCCTGATTGCCGCGACCATGCTGCTCGATTTCTTCGCCACATTTTTCGGCGCCACCGGCGTGCTGCTGCCGATCTTTGCTGATCAGGTCTTGCGGGTCGGTCCGACCGAACTCGGCTGGATGTACGCTGCGCCATCGGCGGGAGCAGTGGTCGCCGCAACGCTGCTGAGCAGCGTGCGCATTCCGCGCCAGGGGCTGACCCTGCTTGCGGCAGTGCTGGCGTTCGGCGCATGCGTCGCCATTGTCGGGTTGTCGCGCTGGCTGCCGCTGACGCTAGCGGCGCTGGCGGGAATGGGCGCTGCGGATACCGTCAGTATGGTCATTCGCGGTACAATCCGTCAGTTGCTCACTCCCGATGAGTTGCGCGGACGCATGGTGGCAGTCAACATGGTCTTCTTTGCTGGCGGTCCGCAGCTCGGCGAAACCAACGCCGGATTCATCGCCAGCCTCATTGGCGCGCCTGCGGCAGTGACCCTCGGCGGCGTGGCGTGCATCCTGCTGGTCGCTGGGACGGCGCTCAGGGTGCGTGAACTGCGTGAATATGAGGGACCGTGATTGTTTGACGAGTGACCGGTCATGTCGCTATACTACAGATGTGCAGAAGCTTTTCGATACCTGGGGACACCGGAGTGGCTCGCAATGACAATCCGCTGCGCGACATCGATCCCGCGACGATTGACCCCGCGTGGCTGTTGAATGAGTTGAAGGAAGCGCATCAGACGATCCGCGCCCTGCTTCGTCAGCTTCGCAAAGAACAGGATCGCCATGCTGAGATTGCGCGCGCCTACAACAAGACAGTCGCCAATCTGGTCGAAATTGCACGCGAGAATGTCGCGCTTGAACGCGAACGTGATATGTGGAAGGCGCGCGCCGAAAGCGCTATGCGCGAGCAGACGACCGTGAAAATTGGCAACATTCCTTTTGCGCTCACTGCCGCCGAAATCAGCGCCATTCGCAAAGCCATGGCGCGCCTCCACCATCCCGATGCTGGCGGTGACGCCGAGCGCATGAAACTCTGGAACGCCGCCCTCGATCCGCTCGAGGAGCGGGTCTCTTCCTGACGCCGCTCCCCGTTCGCCCTTCCTCTATTGCACTATTGCACCACAAACGACACCACGCCAGTCAGGCGACTCCGCGTGCCATGTGCGACGATCTGATAGATCCCTGGCGTCAGATCGGACGGTCGATACGTCAGCCACACCCGTCCTGACGGGTCAGCAGCGGCTGCCACGTCGAGTGGTTTCACGCCGCGCGGTGTGTTGAGCCACGTCACCACGTTCTCACCCGGAACAAAGCGATCGCTGAAGAAGGTGCGCGTCGTGTTCGCCGTTCCCCGGACCGGTTCGACGACCAGCCAGACGAAGGGTGCGGTGTCGTTGCCGCCGCCGACCAGCACCGGCGCCCAGTTGCCGCGCCCATTGCCGCCGCGATCATCGTCCGACCAGCGGAAGGTCGAGCGCGTTTCGATGGCGGTGTTGGTTGCGAGCGTACTGTTGACCTTAAAGTCGATGAAGCCGCTGCGCATCTTGCTGCCGCCAAGGCGTCCAAACGTGACAGTAAGCTGGGTTGGCGTCAGTTCGCTCACCCAGTCGCCTGCGCTGCGGTCGAAGCGGCTGGCGATCGGCAGAATGTGGTTGCGGTTGTACGGCACGACGACGGTTGTGCTGCTGGCGTCTCCCTTGCCGTCGTTGTATACCCGGATCTCGTAGGTCAGGGTCATGCCGCGCCCGACGCGGATGCTCGGCTCGGGCCAGGTGACGGCAGTTACGTCAGCGCCTGGCGGCGGGGCAGGCGTGGGCTCTGGCGGAACGACGATCCGCGGCGGCGGTGATCCGACAATCAGCGGTAGATAGACAGGCGGAACAGGCGTGGGAATCGCGCTCACGAACGGCGCATCCGTCGTGGCGATGCCTGGAAGGTCGCCAAACCGCTGGAGATATGCGTCAAGCGCAGGACGGATGGCTGTGTCAAAATCGACCGCAATGTCGCGGGTTGCGGGTCCGAGATCCTCCTCGTGAAGCGTAAGCGCGTCATCCGGTGTGACAAATGGCGGCGGATCATCGGTTCGCTGCGCGGCGCCTGGCGCCGTGAATGCCGATATGGTTACAATCAGCGCGCCAATCAGCAACACTGACCACAGAAAGCGTGTGAGTCTCATACGACCCTCTCCTTTCAAGACGCTGGCTGGTTTGCCCCATCGGTCAACACACAACCGTAAAAGCGTCCTTCTATAGAGTTGGACGTTTGGCAGGAGGGTATTGTTTCCCCAAAAACCATCAAATGTGCATATATATCGCTTGGTTACGGTATTGCGGTTGGGGCGGGGCACCCGGCGGTGACCGTCCGACCCTCGTGGGCGCGGCGGCGCCGCGCCCCTACGAGTTGCGCCCTCGGGGATGTGAACCGTCCGCGTCGGGGCGGGGCACCCGGCGGTGACCGTCACTGCCGCCCGCCAACCTCTGCGCTGCCTGGGGACGGCTGGCGGGCGCAGGTCACCGGTGGCGTGCCTTGCACTCCGTGGTGACGGTCACCTGCGCCCGCATCCCCGCGTCCGCCCCCGGTCCGCCGGTTGGGGCGGGGTATCCGACGGTGACCGTTTGTGGGCGCGGCGGCGCCGCGCCTCTACGATTGCCGGTGGGCGCGGCGCTGCCGCGCCCCTACTTCGGGTGACAATCTTTTCATTTTCGCCTTCTGCGCCGATCCGCGATTTTGATTATCGGGA
>JANWXL010000187.1 GCA_025055265.1 Roseiflexus sp. | reverse complement strand
CGCATGCCCGACATTTTCTTGCGTATGTCGGCAGCCTCCAAGGCGTCGTCGCTTGGCGCGGGGTGCGTTCTTCTGGCAGTTGCGGTGTCAGCGGCCGATATTGCGATCACGGTGCGTGCAGTTGCCGGCGTGCTCTTTCTGTTCCTCACCGCACCGGTCGCCTCACATATGATTGGGCGCGCCGCGTATATGATCGGTGTTCCGCTCTGGAAAGGGATGGTGATCGATGAACTCAAAGGGCACTACGATACGCGACGCCATACCCTGAGCGGCATCGGTGGCGCGTCGCGGCGTTCGCGACACGGCACCGGTCCGCTAGGGGATGCGCGAGATGCGAGAAGGTGATGTCAGTTTCGTGCCCCTTTGTGTTCTTGGTGGATCACTCGAGGGAAAAATACCCGGCGACTTTGGGGATGCTATGCCCTTTCCACCTGATGCGCGCGCTGCTATGCTTAACTGAAAAAGCGGAGGAGGAATAGAAATGGCACAATCATCACCAGAAGTGCGCATCAGATCACTCTCGCTCGCTCAATCGCTTCCCCTGGGCGTGGCGCAGGCGATTGCGGTCCTGGTCACAGCTCTGGTGCTGATTGGGCTGACGCTGCTGCTCAACGCCTTTGTCTTCAGCGTCTGACGCGAAGTCAGCGTCACCCGATCAGCACCTGCTCCTCAGGGTAGGTCACCAACTGCGGGCGCTGGCGCGCCAGCGCCACCACCAGCGTCAGCGCTCCCAGACGCCCCCAGAACATCATGACACAGATCACGAGTTGACCAAACAGATTTAGTTCATTGGTCATTCCCAATGATAACCCGCACGTTGCAAACGCGGATGCCACCTCGAACAGCGCGTCGTCGAGCGGCGCCTCGTGCGTCACCAGCAGCAGCCAGGTCGCTGTCAGCACCACCAGGAGCGAAATCGTCAGAATGGCCGCTGCTTTGCGCACCGTCTGCGGCGCCAGGGTGCGCCCGCCGATCTGCGGCGACGCCAGACCGCGTGCATATGCGCTAACTGCCAGCATCAACACCGCAAACGTTCCAGTGGTGATCCCCCCACCCATTGATGCTGGCGCACATCCAATGAACATCAGCACAATCGTCAGCAACCGACCGGCAGGCGACAGCTCATCGAGCGGCTGAAAGGCAGTGAATCCGGCAGTGCGCGTCGAGATCGATTGAAACAGCGCCAGCGCAACCTGACGGTCCAGCGGCTCGTGCGCCAGAGGATGACCGGGTTGCTGTTCTGTCAGGAAGAGGCCGCCAGCGCCAACCGATACCAGTGTGATGACGACAGTCAGCGTAATGCGCGTATGGAGTGAAAAGCGGACGCGCCAGAAGGTGAGCAGTTCCGCCAGCACCGGGATGCCCAGCCCGCCGAGGAAGATCAGCGTTCCCAGAATTGCCAGTGAAACGCTGTCGTTGGGAATGCCATACGGATACTGCGGCAGACCGCTGAACAGATCGAAACCGGCATTGCAGAAGGCGGAAACGGAGTGAAAGATCGCATACAACAGCGCGCGTTCCGGTCCCAGCAGGTCGCGCCAGTGAAACCAGAGCAACGCAGCGCCGATGGCTTCGATCAACACCACCGTCAGCAACACGCGCCGCACCAGTTGCACAATCGCGCCGGGAACCAGCAGTCCCATCGAGTCGGTCAACGCCAGGCGATCAGTCAGTGAGATGCGTCTCCCCAGCAACTGGAAGACGATCACTGCCATGACCATGAACCCGACGCCGCCGATCTGGATCAGCAGCAGCAGCACGATCTGACCGGCGAGGCTGAGGTCGTAGACCGGGGTAATGATGGAGAGGCCGGTCACGCTCAACGCTGAGACCGCCGTGAATAGCGCCTCGTTCCACGTCAGCGGTCGTTCCGTGCCCATCCACGGCAGCATGAGAGTCAGCGTACCGGCAGCAACCAGGAACGCCAGACCCATCACCAGGCGCAACGCAGCAGGTATCGGACGCGGTCGGGAGGACGGACGCGCCGTTGAGCGCTGGGGGAAGATCATTTCAGTTCGGCAATCCGTGCAACGCTCTGATTCTCACCGATGACCGCCAGCAGGTCACCCTGCGCAAACGTAAAATCCGGCGCTGGAAAGACCGTCAAATGTTCGCCGCGCTTGACTGCCAGCACAGTCACGCCGTAGCGACGACGTAGATCGCATTCGCGCAGCGTATGACCGACGAACGATGACGGAACGCGCAATTCGGTGATGCTATGCTCGACACCGAGCGCAATCTGATCGACCATGCCCGGTGCGGCGAGCTCCTGCGCCAGACGGCAGCCAGCTTCGTGCTCCGGCAGAATCACGCGGTCGGCGCCGACCCGCAGCAGGATTGTCCGCTGGCGATCGGTCGTCGCCTTGCAGATGACGTGAGGTACGCCAAGCGACTTGACCGCCACCGTGGTCAGCAGGTTCGCCTCGAAGTTTGATCCGATAGCGACGACCACGGTGTCAAATGAAGGAATATCGACCGCTCGCAGCGCTTGTTCGTCGGTCGAGTCGAGGGCAACGGTTTGGGTCAGGCGATCGGCGAGCGCCTGGACAATCGTGCGGTCGCGGTCGATGCCCAGAACGCTGAACCCGCGTTCGGCGAGCGTCAGCGCTAGGCTGCTGCCGAATCGCCCAAGACCGATGACTGCGAATTCTGGTTTTCCGTTGAGCCGGGGCACGGTAGTGTTACCCTGTCAGACACTTTGTTAGACTCGTATGACGCTCGATGCCAGGCTTCGCCTCGTCCGTCCTGTACACGGGTAAGACCCCTGTTTGTAGCATCAGATCGCCAGGCACGTGACTGTGCGCTTGATTCCCGGAATGCCGTGCAGTTCATTCATCACGAGACGACCGATGTCGCGTTGATCAGGCACCTCGATCGTCACGATGATGTCGTATGGACCGGTGACCGGATCGGCAAGCGTGATACCTTTGATGCCGCGCAGAGTAGCGAGAACTGAGCTTACCTGCCCGGCTTCGGCTTCGATCAATACATAGGCTCTGGCAAGCATGACGCACCTCCGCCTTGCTTTATACTGGACGAAACCCGTCCTCGTGGAGAAGATGCGCCTGGTGGGAATAGCAGGTCAGGAATGACGGCGCCGGCACCTGTCGTGTGCGTCGTCGACTCTCCAGTGAGTCGGGGTCTGCCGTCATGTATTATAGCACAGGGCTGTTCCAGATCAGTGCGGAGACGAACGAAACGTCCGCGGCGCTCGACCCACAATGACGCGCCGCGTCCGAAAGCAGTTGACGCAATGGCGCGCTATGCGGTATCATACCTTTGCACCTGTCCTAACCGTGCAGGGTAAGGCTTCGGATACTGCGAGAGGAGTTTCGGACATGCGCAACGTGGTGGGCGCAATAGCATTCCTTATCGGCCTGGGCATCGGTATGATCGGCGGAGCGGCGCTGCTGGCATACGCCTATCAGGCTGCCGGTCTTTACCCGCCCGACGATGCCACCATCAAGTTTATCGCGCGTGAGCGCGGTTGGTTGCGCGACGACGTCTAGCGTCGCGGATTCAGGGAACGTCGCTGCCGGGTGCAGGTCGCCTGGCAGCGCGTCAGGTCGAATGTTCGCTCGACGGCGCTGATGTATCCGATTTGGAGTGGTTGATGGGGTCTGGTGCGCCGCCTGACGCCATGCAAAGGAGCATGAAACATGAACAACAATATGGATCGACCCTGGTTTGCGAGCTATGAACCGAATGTGCCGCGTTCTGTTGAGATCCCCAACGTCACCCTGAACCATTTTCTGGCAGAGAGCACGAGGAAGTACCCGTATAACACAGCAACGAATTTTGTGTTGAGCTATCTGGCGCGCGGTCTGTATACCGTCGGCGGCAAAATGACCTACCAGAAGCTCAACGAGATGGTTGATCGCTTCGCCAACGCGCTCTATCAGCTGGGGGTGCGGAAGGGCGACCGCGTTGCGCTGATGCTGCCCAACTCGCCGCACTATGTGATTGCGTTCTTTGCCGCGATGCGCATCGGCGCTATCATCGTCAATAACAACCCGACGTACACGGCGCGTGAACTGAAGCATCAACTGGTCGATAGCGGCTCTGAGACGATTGTGCTGCTGAACCTGTTCTATCCGCGCCTGCAGGAAATTCGCGCCGAAACGCCGCTCAAGCGCGTCATCGTTGCGTATATCTACGATACGCTTGGTCCGCTGTCGCGCTTCCTGGTGCATGCCAAACAGAGCAAACAACCGGATTGGGTCGATGTCTCGCATGACTCGAGCGTCTACCTGTTCCAGCATCTGCTCGAACGCTACGGACCCAATCCGCCAGCAGTTGATGTGCAGCCCGAAGATGTTGCGCTGTTCCAGTATACCGGCGGCACGACAGGTCTGCCCAAGGCGGCGATGCTGACCCATCGCAATCTGGTGGCGAATACGATGCAGGTGGCGTCGTGGCTGACGAAGACGGACTATGGCAGGGAAAAGATGATGTGTGCCATTCCGTTCTTCCACGTCTATGGCATGACTGTGGCAATGATCTACGGTCTGTACCTGGGCGGCGAGTTGACGATTGTCCCCAACCCGCGCGACCTCGATCACGTGATGGAAGTGATGCAGCGTGAACGTTCGACCCTGTTCCCCGGCGTGCCGGCAATGTACATCCGCATTGTCAATCACCCGCGCATCAATGAGTACGATCTGAAGTCGATCAAAGCCTGCATCAGCGGTTCGGCGCCGCTGCCCATCGAAATTCAGGAGAAGTTCGGGCAGATCACTGGCGGTCGCCTGGTTGAAGGCTTCGGGATGACGGAACTCTCGCCGGTTTCGCACTGCAACCCGGTATTTGGTAAGCGCAAGAAAGGGTCGATTGGCATTCCGCTGCCGGATGTCGATGCGAAGATCATTGATCTGGAGACCGGTGAAGACATTCCGTTCGGGTCGGACAAAGAAGGCGAACTGGTCGTCAAGGGTCCGATGGTGATGAAGGGGTACTGGAATCGCCCCGAGGAGACGGAAGCGGCGTTTACGCCCGATGGCTGGCTGCGCACCGGTGATATTTGCAAGGTCGATGAGGAAGGGTACTTCTACGTCGTTGATCGCAAGAAGGATATGATGATCGCGTCGGGATACAAAGTGCTGCCGCGCGATGTCGAGGAAGTGCTCTTTACGCATCCCAAGGTGCTTGAAGCTGTGGTCGTCGGCATTCCGAATCCGGCGCGCGGCGATGATACGATCAAGGCGTTTATCGTGCTCAAGCCGGGTGAGACGGCGACGCCGGACGAGATCCGCGAGTTCTGCAAGCAGCACCTCGCGCCGTACAAGGTGCCGCGTGAGATTGAGTTCCGCACCGAGCTGCCCAAGACGATGGTCGGCAAAGTGCTGCGGCGCGTGCTGGTCGAAGAGGAAAAGGCGAAACTTGCCGGCGCTCCAGCGCCAGCAGTGGAAACCGCCACTGCGCCGTCTGCCAGCTCATGATGTTGCGCTGCACCCGTGCAGCGATTGATGCAGGGGAGGCGACAGATGTTCAGGCGATCGGTTGAGCAGCGTGCTTCGCCTGGCATCTGTCGCTTGTTACTGGTATGTCGATCTCGTATGCTGAACTTGCGTCGCTGACGTGCCCGGTCTGTCGCACGCCGTTCGAGGCGGAGATCTGGACGATTCTCGATGCGCGGGAACGTCCCGATCTGGCGGATATGCTGCTGTCGGGTGCGCTCAACGTGGTGACCTGCCCGCAGTGCGGTCATCAGGCGGACGCTGGCGGTCCGCTGCTCGTTCACGACCCGGACGGACGGCGCGTCTATTTTGCGGCGCCGGCTGATGCGCCGGAGCATGTGTGGCGCGAACGGGCGCAGGAACTGTTGTATGTGTTGGTCGGCAGCCTTCCCGAAGAGGCGCGCCTTCCCTATTTGAGCGATGTGCAGGTGGAGGTTGAAGCCAGCGGCGTGCGCAGAGCGATGTTGCGACGCGGCCGGCGCTTCGTGCAACGCCCATCAGACGATCCCGAGTCTCCTCGCAATGTCCACACGTCTCCTGCGCCGGTTGAACAGCCAGACGCTTTATCTGTTCCTGGCGCTCTTGTTGCGGCTATCGAAGAATTGCTCACGGCCGATACGCCTGCTGAGGCGGCTGCGGTCGTCGAGCGTCATCCCGCGCTCACAACGCTGGACGCCGATGCGGTCATCGAACAACTCATCCGCGCCGCGCGCGCTCACGGGGAACATGACATCGCCCATGCGCTGACAGAGGCGCGGGTCTTGCTCAATGATCTGCGCGCCGGTATCGCACCTGGCGAGCAACGGGAAGTCTCTTCCACCTCCTCTCCTTCCACGTTGTCCTTCCCCGGCGCTGAGGGATCACGCCTTGCCGATCAGGTGTACCAGGCGTTTTTGCGCGCCGAAAGCCCGCGCGCGCTGCGTGAAGCCGTCGCCAATTATCCGGCGCTGCTCGAACCCTGGGCGGATGATGAACTCGCGGCGCGGGTTGATGCCGCGTTAGAGGAAGGAAACGAACATCTGGCGCAGGCGATTGAGCTGCGCCGCGATGCGCTGGCGCGCCTGCGCGCCGACATGACCGGTGGCGCGGGATTGCATGAAGCGATTGACGCCCTGTTGCGCGCAGGTCATGACGCCGATGCGCTGGCGATGGTCGTCGACGAGTATCCCGCATTGCTGACAGACGCGGCGCAAACCGCACTGTTCGAGCTTGCCGCTGGCGCCCGCGCTCGCGGCGATCACGCTCTGGCGGAATATGCGGTTGAGTGTCGCGCCTTGCTTCGTCGTGTTCGAGAAGGGCTTCAGGAGGAGTGATTATGATCGACTTTTTCGAATACTACATGCGCACCCGACTGATGTATAAGAACGGTCTGGCGCGCGAATTTGCCAATGAAGTCGCACAACTCGGCGTGCAGCGCGCGCTGCTCGTCGCCGATCCTGGCGTCGTCCAGGCAGGGTTGCTCGACCGGGTGCGCGAGGGATTGGAAGGGAGCATCACCGTCGTTGGCGCCTTTACGGATGTTCCGTCCGACTCGTCAGTGGCGACGGTCGAGCAGGGGGCTGCCGTGGCGCGGGATGCTGGCGCCGATGTGCTGATTGCGGTCGGCGGCGGCTCCGCCCTTGATACCGCCAAAGCCATGCGCATTCTGTTGACGGAGGGTGGGACGCTGTACGATTATCAGGGCGCAAATCTGCTCACACACCCTCTCTTCCCGATGATCGCTATTCCGACGACCGCTGGCACTGGCAGCGAAGTCACGCCGGTAGCGGTCATTCGTGATGAGCAGTCAGAACAGAAACTCTTCTTCCTCAGCCCATACCTGGGACCGGAACTGGCGATCCTTGACCCGGAGATGACCCGCACTCTGCCGCCGCGCCTGACAGCCGCCACCGGGATGGACGCGCTCAGTCATGCGATTGAGACGTTCGTAGGCGTTGGCGCCAATCCCATCACAGATTGCCTTGCGCTGCAGGCGATCGATATGATCTCGAACCACCTGCGCGCCGCCACGCACAACGGCGATGATCTCGAGGCGCGCGGCAATATGCTGATTGCCGCCGCGATCGCGGGGATCGCGTTTTCAACGACGGGTATTGGCGTTAACACCGGCATCATCCACGCCGCTTCCCACACCGTCGGCGCGGCATACCACGTCCACCACGGCACCGCCAATTCGATCCTCCTGCCGCACGGCATGCGTTTCAACGCTTCCGTCGTTCCAAACCGCATGGTGCGGATCGCGCGTGCAATGGGCGTCAATGCGGGCGGACGATCTGAAGAGGATGTCATTGCTGACGGGATCGCGGCGGTTGCCAAACTTGCCGCTGACTGCGGGTTGCCCACGCGCCTGCGCGATGTCGGAGTGCCGGAGGATGCGTTGCCTGCGCTTGCCGAAGGAACGCTGATGGATGGCGCAATTATGAGCAACCCGCGCCCGGTGGAGTATGAGGACGCGCTGGCGATCCTTCGCGCTGCGTGGTGAGATGCCTTCACACCGTCCTTCTGCTCGGTGACGTTCGTGGCGGGGCGCCCCTCTGCAGGCGCCCCTACTGGTGTTGTCGGGGGTTGTTGGCGGTGCTCGTCTCACCTGACTGTCATCTTCGCTTCCCAGAACCCCTCTGTGTCCTCTGTGTCTCTGTGGTTTTACTGGCGAATAAATAGCGGGGGATTCATCATACCTGCGATGCTGCATAGTAGCGTTTTCTTTCATGCGGGAAACTATCCATGGGAGATGACCGTGGAGCGAAGATCCACATTGGTGGATACCTATTTGCGGGCGCGCCTGCTTGGCATGGCGCTGGTTAATGTCAGTCTGGCACTCATCCTGGTCGCTCTGTATGTTGGTTTGCTCGCGCTTCTGTCGGAGCTGGAGCTTTGGGATCAGACGACAATCCATATGCTGGTGTCGGTTGGAATAGCCGTCTCAGTTATTCCCGTGCGGCGGCGGTTGGTCGCGCTCAGCAACTGGCTTTTGCGCATGCGCTGGCAGGATAGCGAGGAAATCCTGCGCGAATTCAGTGCGACCCTCAGCCACACCATCGAACCTGATGCGCTGCGCACCCTCCTCATCGACGATCTGCCGCGCCGATTACGATTGTATGGCGCGACTCTCTGGATGCTCGAACCGCCAGATGACTACATGTTTGTCGCGCTTGGTCAGGAAGCGCATTTGCCAGGCGCAACTATTCTGGCGCAGGGGGTAAGTGTCGGCAAGGTGCGTCGATGCACCGATTATCTCCGCATTCCCGCACATCCTGATGATGAATGGACGCGGCCCTTTGTCGCACAGGGGGTCGGGCTGGTTGTCCCGCTCCGAATCGGCAGTCGTCTGGTTGGCATGTATGGATGTGGCAGGCCGGTGAGCCGTCGGGGATACTCACGTCAGACGATCAGCCTGCTCACGACACTGGCGCCAGCCATTGCTAGCGCCATCGAGAATACACGCGCCTACACCGAAATTGCACGCCTCAACGATCAACTGCGCCGACTCGACAGGCTGAAGGATGAATTCATTGAGCACGTCGGGCACGAATTGCGCACGCCGGTCACGAGCCTGTCGCTTGCGTTGCAATTGCTTATCCGCCAACCTGAACTGATGCATGATCTCAGTCACGTTGTGCGCAACAGCATTCTCCAGCTTGAAGCGCTTGTTGATCGTGTGCTTCTGCTGGATCACACCTTCGAAGATGCCACTACCCACACGCATCGACCCTCCTCATCAATTGAACTGTTGCCGTTGCTTGAAGAAGTTGCAGAGTCGTTCATCCCTGCTGTGCGTGCAAAAGGTCTGCAATTGCGCGTGCAGGCGCCGGAAGGGTTGGCGGCATGGGGTGACGTCACCCATCTGCGTCGCGCATTGCACGAAGTGATTGACAACGCCATCCGCTATAGCGACGAAGGAACGGTGACCATCTCTGCAACTGTGCGTGATGGGCTTGCCGTTATCACGGTTGAAGATCAGGGACCCGGTATTCCACCCGATGAGCGTGATCTGCTCTTCAACGCTTTCTACCGCGGGCGTCGGACACGCGCACTGGCAGAACAGCCCGGCGTCGGGCTGGGGTTGAGCCTGGCGCGGCGCGACATCGAGGCGCTCGGCGGGCAGATCTGGCTGGAACGCACCGGCTGCGACGGGTCCGTGATGTGTGTCGCGCTCCCCGCCGTGGGGCTGTCGTATGAAGAAGCGGGAAGGTCAAGTTCTCATAAGTGAGCAGCACGACGATACAAAGGGTTGAAGGTGGGAAAGGAAGAGAGAATAAGGCAAGAGGGATGAGGCGAGAGGGGCGAGGCGCGCATTCGTTCATTCGTTTCCATTCGTTTATTCGCTTCCCTATTCGCTGGCAGGCGCGAGGCAAGAGGGATGAGGCGAGAGGGACGAGGCGCGCATTCGTTCATTAGTTTCCAGTCGTATGTTCGCTTCCATATTCGATGGCAGGCGCAAGGCGAGAGGGATGAGGCGAGAGGGGCGAGGAGCTCTTACGAGCGTGGGTTTCGGTAAGAGTGTTCGGTTCCCTTTTCGATGGCAGGCGCTAGGGAGGAGGGATGAGGCGAGTGGGGCGGGGCGGGGGGTC
>JANWXL010000184.1 GCA_025055265.1 Roseiflexus sp. | reverse complement strand
CATCGCGCGACTCCGCCCCCGTCACCCATGGCGCACCCACAAGCGGCAGCAGGTCGCCGAGGTCGGTCGCATCGAGAAAGAAGGGCGCTGTGATTGTCACATCTCCATCAGCGCCCGCCACCGTCACGCTGGTGATCGCATCATCCTCCACGGTTGCGGCAACCGGAGTATGGTTATACAGGATCGTCAATCGTCCGCTGGCGATATGCGGCGCCAGCATCTCATTGATGACCGCCACGCCGACGCGCGGCTCAAAGCAGAGCGCCGAAACCCACCCGTCGCCGGGGTTGAGCGGCGATCCGTCGGGCATAGCCGCTACGCCATACCGACGGCGGTAGTAGTCGCGGATCGCCTCACGGAATGCGGCGTACCTGCGAGTGGCGCCAAACGTCTCGATGTAGCGGTGCTCATCGAGGGCGCTGACCCCCTGACTGGTCGCCTGACCGCCGGGCCAGTCGGTGGTTTCGGTGAGGACGACTGAAGCGCCCTGATCGCAGGCGGCGAGCGCCGCCGCCACTCCGCCAAAACTGCCGCCGATGATGGCGATCTCGCACGAGAGACTGGCGTTCACGAGCGTTCTTTATCTTTCTAACGATCCCGGCGACCGCTATCGTAGCAGGACCTGGTTCAACAGTCGCTTGGGCTGCGGCTGGTGCATAGTATCATTGTAGCTCAATGTCCGATATGCGGGCGAGATGCGGTTCTGCACGTGGAGGCGGAATAGCGCAATCGCACCGGAAGAGGCGCAACGAGTCCCGGTTGATCTCGTACATGTGGATGCAACACAGAACAACGTATCACAACACGATCAATATATGCGGGTTCCCACTATTGTGCGAGCATTGTTGAAAGATGGAGGAGATGACCGTGTCGAACCGGTTCAACAACGTTCTGTGCGCGCTTCCAGTGTTCGATGCTCAGGCAACCACGAGACGTCTGGCAGGCTGGCGCGATGATCTTTTGTCTCTCCTTGCTTCATTCCAGCCAGAACCCTTTTCACGTCCTGCTTACCAGAAACTGAACATCTGTTCATCCACGCAGTCATACCGCTCCAACACAACACTGATTGTTGTTGCACCGTATCAGAGCCCTGACGGCGTTGATCGCAGCGATATTCACCGGAAAATCATACAGACGCTGCGCGCCGAGTACCGGGCGCTCCAGCGTGAGGCAAACATGCCGGCGCTCAACCTGCGCATCGTCGAGGCGCCACGGGCGCTCGACGGCGAGGATTGCAGCGCTGCTCGGGCGCTGGGTCAGCAGGTTGGGGCTGCACTCGTCGTCTGGGGCAGGGTCTGCAATGCTCAGGTGACGACCTGGATCTTGAACCTGTCTCAGTCCGACACAGTGATCATCCTGAACGAGACCGAACACACGCGGCTTGCCGCTCCTCAAGCCTTTACCCGGTATGTCGCTGGGGATGCGCAGGAGATGGCGATGTATGCCAGTTTCTCTATCCTGGGAGATGCCTACTCCAATGCAGGGGAGTATTCAGCAGCCATGTGCATGCTGGAGCGCGCTATTGCACATGGACACACAACAGCAAGCCCTGAAAGCGCAGCCCAGACCTTCTTCCGGCTGGGGTGGCTTTACCAGACGTCCCGCAACTCTCTGGCGCAGGCGGTTGCGGCATATACTCGCGCTATCGCCCTCAATCCCAACAACCCTATTGCCTATTACAACCGTGGCATCGCCTGCGCAGAGCAGGGCGATCTGGCAAGAGCGATTGCTGACTACACACGCGCCATCGACCTCGATCCAAAGTATGCCGTTGCCTACTACAACCGCGCTCTTGCGCGCTGCAAACAGGGCGATCTGGTCGGCGCCATCGCTGACTACGATAATGTTCTCCTCCTCGATCCCGGCGACGCCCGAGCCTGCGCCAGCCGAGGCATGGCGCGCTACTCACAGGGCGACCTAGACGGTGCTGTCGCCGACTTTGATCGCGCCCTCGCTCTGTACCCCAACATTGCTATCGCGTATATCAACCGGGGCATCGTTCGCTCGTTGCGAGGCGACCGGTGGGGAGCGCGCGCCGATTTTGAATGCGCCCGCGCAGCAACGCGCGATCCGCAATTGCAGGAATGGCTGGACGCGCAGATCTCAGAGTTAAGGTGATGGTCACTTGAACTCGCCCCGTATCCGGCGCGCTGCCGGTTGGCGCAGGTGACGGTCACACGCGCAGGTCCTGCGCCACGATGTGTTGTCGGCGATCCTGACAGTATCGTGGGTGGTCGGTGCGCGAGCATGTTGGCGCAGGTGACGGTCACACGCGCAGGTCCCGCGCCACGGCGTGGCGCTGGCGATTCTGATGGTGTCGTGGGTGGTCGGTGTGCGAGCATGTGACCGTCGCCAGCAGCGGGCATGGCTGCGCATCCCGCCCTGTGGTGATGGTCATCTGCGCCAGCCTTACCTGCTATAATGTCACAAGACACGTCTCGCCCTTCTTATGATTCGAGGCTGCCATGACGCACACCCCCCGTCCAGGCTACCGCTGGTTCGTGATCGCAGTGTTTTTTTGCTTCATGCTGCTGCACCAGTCCGATAAACTGCTGATCGGACCGCTGACCCCGGCGATTATGGACGAATTCGGCATCACGATGACCCAGATGGGCGCAGTGACGACTGGCGCGCTGGTGGTGGCGTCCGTGCTCTACCCGATCTGGGGCTACCTGTACGACCGGTTTGCCCGCGCGCGGCTGCTGGCGCTGGCATCGTTCATCTGGGGCGCGACAACCTGGTTGAGCGCCGTGGTGCGCACCTACCCGGCGTTCCTGGCGGCGCGCGCCTCGACTGGTATTGACGACTCATCCTATCCTGGCATGTACGCACTGGTCGCCGATTATTTCGGTCCCAATCTGCGCGGCAAGGTCTACGGGCTGCTGCAACTGGCGCAACCGATTGGCTATCTGATCGGCATGGTACTGGCGCTGATGCTGGCGCCGCAGATCGGCTGGCGGAACATTTTCTTCCTGACTGGCGGGTTGGGGATTGTGGTCGCGCTCGTCATTCTGTTCGGCGTCCGCGAAATGCCGCGCGGCAAAGCGGAACCAGAGTTCGAGGGGATGACCGAGATAGCAAAGTTCCGTTTCTCGTGGGCAGAAATGCGCGCCGTGCTGGGCAAACGCACGATGTGGTTCGTGTTTCTTCAGGGATTTGCCGGCGTCTTCCCATGGAACGTCATCACGTACTGGTTCTTCACCTACCTGGCGCGTGAGCGCGGCTACGACGAAGGCAGCATTCTGCTAACCGTTGCGCCGGTTATTCTGATCCTGGCGAGCGGCAGTTTCATCGGCGGCGTGCTGGGCGATTGGGCGTTCAAACGCACCACGCGCGGGCGGATCATCGTTTCGAGCGTCGGGGTGCTGATGGGGGCGATTTTCCTGTACCTGGCGATGCAAACGCCAATTGAGGATCGCACAACCTTCTTCGTACTGATGTGCCTGACGGCGCTCTTCATGCCGCTGTCGGCGCCCAATGTCATCGCAACAGTGTACGACGTAACGGTGCCAGAGGTGCGCAGCACAGCGCAGGCGGTCGAGTACTTCATCGAGAATAGCGGCGCGGCGCTGGCGCCGCTCCTGGCAGGCATCATCGCCGATATGTACGACCTGCAAACCGCGAT
>JANWXL010000162.1 GCA_025055265.1 Roseiflexus sp. | reverse complement strand
TCGGCTGTGAGCGCGTCGAGCACGGCGCGCGACACGTCTTTCCAGATTTCGGCGCAGTACCCGGCGCTCCAGATGTCCAGTTCGGGCGCATCGTGTGCCCGGCGTCGACCGAAGAACCGGCGCGATCGGTTCGCTTGTGGGCGACTGCCGTAGTGGTATGCCGTCATCCGGTCAAGCTGGGCAAACAGCAGAGATGGATCGCCGGAGTTGCCGTCGGGAAGGCGTGCAACCATGCGTTGCGGCGCGATGTATGCCGGGTCGTCGGTGGCATACGGGTTGTCGGAGAGAACGACGATGTCATCGTCGGGCAGCGGGTTGGGCAGACGGTGGAATGGCACGATCTCGTCGCCGCCGATGATCAGCGCGGCGCCCAGCGCTCGCCCGCGTTCAGCGAGCGCGCCGGAAAGGGTGCGCAGCAGATCGCGCAGCGCTCCTGCCTCAGCCGCAACGGGTGCGGTAGCGACGCCATCCTCAAGTCGCAGTGAGTCTGCGTCGTCACAGTAGCAGATATGCGCCATCACGCCACGTCGTTGCAACGCCGTCGCGTACTGCCGCAACCGCCGATCCAGCGCTGCAAACCCGTCGGCGCCGAAACGCTGGTGCAATGCCGCGCGTGATGACAGCACTATCTGGGTGAATGTCCGGCTATCGGCATACGGCAGAAGCGGTTTTGGCGCTGCGCTGGCGTCGATCAGGCGCTGGCGCACTCGCTCCGCTGTAGCGATGAAGTTCTTGACCTCTGGATCGGCAGCGCTCTCCGGTTGCGTGGCGTGGCGTTCGTATGCAACCGACGGGTGTGGTGCAGCTTCCTGTCCGTTGACGCCTTCCGTCGCGGGATGCTGCGGGACGCTTGTTTCCGGGAAACGTTTTGGCGCTGCCATGGGCCGGGTGGCGTGGGTATAGTCGCTGGCGGTCTCGGTCGATGCCCGCTGTGCTGGTGGGTGTTCCAGATACGGCAGCATCGGATCAAACTCCTCGTGCCAGTGCACGGCGGGCGGCGGCGGAAGCGTCCAGGGAGGAGTTTCGGGCGCAAAGAAGCGGCGCGTCAGGCGACCGTCGGGGTCGTATGCTGCGCAGCGCTGCCGTGCTGCTATCTCGTTCTCGTGCAGCGCGGCGCGCACGAGGAGCGCCGGAAGATGCCCGGCGTCCGGCGATGTGAGTTGTGTATATGCGCGACGCGCGCCAGCCAGATCACCGCTGCGGCGCAACGCTTCGATATAGTACAAACGCAGATCATCGCGGCACGGGAAACGTGCGAGCGCGGTCGCAAGCTCAGCAACCGCCAGTTCAGCGAGACCCCGGCGCAGATATTCGATGCCTCTGCCAGCGGAGGATTGTTCGGGTGCGATGCCGGGCGCAAGCGCGGCGCTGCCAAGCGGATCGTGCAGCGCCGCGCGACTCAACGCCGCGGCCGCCGCCTTCTCCTGCCCGGTGCGCGCCAGCGCGCCCGCCAGCCCTGCCCAGGCAACAGCATCGAGCGGGTTCAGGCGCAGCGCACGCCGGAAATAGTCCACTGCGACAGCGGCGTTTCCGGCGTCGAGCAACGCCTGCCCCAGCCAGACCTGCGTGGCGATTGCTTCAGGAAACACGCGCCGGAGCGCGTGCGCTGCGCGCCAGGCGGCGCCGGCGTCCCCCAGCCGCAGCGCCAGCTCAATGGCGCGCGCCAGATGCGGCAATTCAACGGTCTCCAACGACGACTCGGCAGTAGTCATAGCGGAACGTTTCCTTTTCAACGTGCGTCAGACATGCACAAAACGTGTTATGCGTTCCAATCCGGCGGCGGATCGGGTTCCGGGTCAGGCGGATGCGGGTTGGGAAATGGAACTTCGTATGTTTCGAGACCCATCGTGTGCCTCCTTGTGTCTGATAGAGATGTTTGCTCCCTACGCAGCATCGCTTTCGCCACGCAAATGCTGCGCCACGAACGCCAGTGGTCCGAGGGTGCTCAGTTCAATCACCGCCTCGCTGTAGCCTGGACGGAGCCTGACAGCGCGGCGGAAGCGTTCGATCGCGCGACTGTACTGTTTCAACCGGCGATGTGCGCGCCCGGCCAGGAAGTGGTATCGCGGTTCGTCAGGGCGCTGCGCGATGGCGCGCTCGAAGGCGTTCAACGCTTCGTGGTGCAACCCGACCGTCAATGCCATCTCGCCGTAGCGCGCCAGCAGTTCAGGGTCGGATGGCGCACGTTGCAAGGCGCGCTCAAGCGCCTGACGCGCCTCCTCGAAGCGTCGCATGTGCGCAAGCGCTTCTGCCAGTTGAATCTGGATCGCTGGATCGTCGGGGCGCAGTTCGGCGGCGCGCTGGCTGTGGATTAGAGCAGCGCGGCCATCGTTTTCGAGTGCGAAGAGGCGCGCAATGGTCGCGTGTGCGTCCGCCGAGCCGGGATCCAGCGCCAGCGCGCGCTCGAGCAACTCGCGAGCGGCGTCCAGGTTGCCCAGTTCGAGCTGCGCGCGTCCCAGTCGCCAGCAGTACCTGGCGTTTTGCGGATCACGCTCGAGGGCGCGTTCGTAGTGCCATGCTGCACGCTCGATTTCGCCCTGCGCCTCCTGGATAGCGCCAGCCGCAGCATGCAGCGCGGGGTTGTCACTGAACCTGAGCAGCGCCCGTTCGACGGTTTCCTGTGCGACGTCGTGCTCGTTGCGCTCCAGCAGCCCTTCGACCAGCCCCAGCCAGTGGCGCGGCTCGTCGGGCGCGAGTTGTACGGCGGCAACATAATGGTCGATAGCCGACGGGTCGTGATGCTGGCGGAGAAGTTCTGCCAGTTCGTAGTGCCAGGCGCCCTGGTGCGGTTCGCGTTTCAACGCCTCCTCAAAAACCTGACGCGCCTCGTCGATGCGCCCCTGCTGTCGGAGCAGACGCGCCTGCGCATACCGGTAGTCAGCCTGGTTGGGCGCCAGGTGCACTGCACGCGCATAGGCGCTGCGGGCTGCGTCGATCATGCCCATGCGCTCGCAGATGTCGCCCATTTCCGCGTGCCAGGCGGCAACGTCGGGTTGCAGGGTCAGCGCGTTGATCAGGGCTGCGCGCGCTTCCTGGAAGCGGCCGCTGGCGGCGTAGAGGGTCGCCAGCAGATGGTGGTGCGCGCCGACGGACGCATCGAGTCGCACGGCGCGTTGGGCAGC
>JANWXL010000155.1 GCA_025055265.1 Roseiflexus sp. | reverse complement strand
CGCCTGCATGCAAACCTGCTCTTTACAATCCTCATGGTCTTTGGTGTTCTGGCGCTCTGGGCGCTCATTCTGGGGTTGCTGCGTCGTCCGGTGGGGCAATGGCTCCTCAGCGGGATGGCGATTGGCGTGCTGCTGGTTCTGGCGGAGATCATCCTCGGGGTGATCATGCTGATACAGGGACTGCGACCGATCCGCACTGAGATGCATATTCTCTATGCGATCATCGCCCTGCTGACCATCCCTATCGCGCATTCGTCGGCGCGCAAGCGTGAAGCGCGGTCGCAGGGATTGATCTATGCATTTGCGTGCATGTGCGTGTGCGTCTTCGTCCTGCGCGCCGTCGAAATGGCGCGACTCTAGAGGATTTCTCCGAAAGGCTGACGCAAAGGCGTAAAGGCGCGAAGGCGGAAGTAAAGTATTGACTGCGAGACTTTGCGTTACTTCGCGTCAATCTTACAGCGGTAAGGGAGAAACTGCCAGCCAAGCGTTCGTGAACGATGGATACAACTCCCCTGATCACTCTATCGCCGCCGGCCGGTCGGGCGCTGCTGACATGGAATGGGAAACAACCGCCGCCGCCGCTCGCTGTGCCTTCCGCTATCGAAGTCGAACGCTGCGGCGTCGGCGATCAACTCCTGATCCACGGCGAGAACCTCGCCGCACTGGTGTGGTTGCTCGCCAATGGCTACCGGCAGCAGATCAACCTGATCTACATCGATCCGCCATTCGGTTCGGGCATCGACCGCGCGCGGCGCGTCCGCCTGCGCGGTCCTGGTCCGGCGCGTCTCATTCCGGTTGCTGAGGTCGAATACCGCGATACGTGGGACGATGACGCCTACCTTCAGTTTATGTACGAACGACTGCTTGCATTGCGCGACCTGCTCGCCGACGATGGGTGCATCTACCTGCACTGCGATTTTCGCAAAGCGCACCACCTCCGCTGCCTGATGGACGAAGTCTTCGGCGCAGAACGGATGCTCAACGAGATCATCTGGTTCTATCCGCGCGGCGGCGACGGCGAACGCCAGTTCAACCGCAAACACGACACCATTCTGCTCTACGCCCGCGGCGACCGCTGGACGTTCAACTACGACGCGGTGCTCATTCCTTACACCCGTCGTCAGCTTGCCCGCTTCCGCCAGGAAGATGAGCGCGGACGCTACTACTGGAACGTCAATCCGCGCGGTGAGCGCGTCAAGACCTATCTGCGCAAACCGGGCATCGGCGCCTATGATGTCTGGACGATCCCGATCGATGCGGCGCTGGCGCGCGATCTGGGCTATCCGACCGCAAAGCCGCTGGCGCTGCTTGATCGTATCATCCGCGCCTCATCCCGACCAGGGGACCTGGTGCTCGACTGCTTCGCCGGGTCGGGAACGGCGGCAGTAGCAGCACAGCGGTTGGGACGGCGCTGGATCGCCTGTGATGTGAACGCTGGCGCCATTCAGATCGCTTCTCGTCGTCTCCGCCATGCCATCCTGGAAGATGCGCCGTCGTCTGTCGGGTTCTCAGTGTGGCGGATTGGCGATGCCGCGCCTGCCCTTCGTGGTGACGCGCATATTCGGGTAACGCACCACGACAACGGGGTGACAATAACCGTCGAAGCGTACACCAATCCTCTCCTGGCAAACATCTCCCAAACGCTTCCCGACTGGCGCTGCATCGTTGATGAAATCCTGATCGACCCGGCGTATGACGGCGTGATCTTCCGTCCCGCTATTGTGGACGCGCCGTTACGCCGCACCACGCAGGTGCGTGGCGTGTATACCATCGCACGGGCGAGTCTCGGGGCATCCCTGGCGATCAAAATCGTTGACGCAGCGGGCGGTGAAGCGTTCACGATTGTGTCGATCTGATAAATGTCTTTGTACAATATGCTGCTTGACGCGCCCTACGCTGCAGTGTATACTTTCTCAAGCCGGCATGTCCGGTTGGTTGGTTGTGCTCTCTCGCCAGAAATAGAGCCTGAAACGGGCGACGTTGCTGCTTCTTGTTCAGACTCGGCAATAAGTGTGGACGATAATGCGCAGCAACGAAAGCAATGCACCAGTGACGGGTGCAGGCGCGCCGTCGGGAAACAACGAAATGGTTTCCTCTCCAGGCTCATTCGGGAGAGCGTTCTGATGAAGGGATATGGACGCAAACTCTGGTCATAGTCGTGCGCGGCAGCACTGCGATGACTGCGCGCCGATCACCTCATACGCTGCGGGGCAATGCAGCGCTGGCGGTCGCTTCTAGCGGCTTATGCCCTTCTGTGATCACGCGCCCCCGCAGCACGAGGCTGCGGGGGCTTTTTTGAGCACATCACCTCACGCTCCAGGTCCTCCTGACATCGGCGGCGTATCAAGTGCATCAACGGGTGTGCCGTTGAAGCCGCGCGTCTGATTGACAACCTGCTTTCAACTCTGTCAACGGAGGACTGCCATGACTGCGCTCACTTTGCGCGCCATTCCTGCAGCCCGGCGCGCATCCGCGCTCTACTGCGCAACCAGTGGCGGCGGGTTTCCGCTATTGTTCATTCACGGCTTCGGCGCCAGCGGTGATGTGTTTCAACCGCTTGCCAGCAGACTCGCCAGTCGGTATCAGACAATCGTTCCGGACCTGCGCGGGCACGGGCGGAGCCGTCGGTTGCCGCTCGCCGACAGCATCGAACGAATGGCGGCTGATGTGGGTGATCTGCTCGATCTGTTGAGAGTCGACCGCACCTTCGTGATCGGTCACGCAGGCGGATCGGCGGTTGCAGCGCATCTTGCCGCCGATCAACCAACGCGTGTGTGCGGACTCGTGCTGATTTCACCGCCGGAGATCACGTCGCCGGATCGCCGGTCATTTGGCGCACGTCTGCGCGATGGTTTGAGCGCTGCATTCAGTCGCAACGACCATGCGGGCGACCATGATGCTCAGGCATGCCAGCGCCTGCTCCAGAAGGCCGATTATCGCTCACGATTGCGCTCGATCGTTGCGCCTACGCTGGTCATCGCCGGGGATCATGATCCGACGCCGACGTTGCGTCAGGCGCGCGAGATTGCACGTAGTGTCAGCAATGGCGCGTCTGCGACTGTACGAGGAGGCGGCGCCAGCCTGTTGTCCAACCACGCCGACGCATTGATCGCTGTGCTGGCGCCCTGGCTTGAGCAGCAGGAGCGCGCCGCATGACCGCCCCGCTCGATCTGGACCTGCTCGAACAGCAGGTGCGCGCCGCTCTTGAAAGCGATGACATCGCAACACTCCGCGATCTGGTGGCGCGCATCTACCCTCCTGACCTGGCGGACATTATTGAACGCCTTAACGATGAGGATCAGCAGCGCGTCTTCAGTCTGCTCGAACTTCCGCAGGCCGCCGATGTACTTGACGAAGCCAGCATCGACACGGCGCGCGATCTGATCGGTCAACTGCCAGCCGAGCAGGCCGCCGACATTCTGGAAGAACTCGACAGCGACGACGCCGTTGCCATTCTGACTGAAGATGTGCCCGAACGTCAGAATGAACTGCTGGCGGCAATGGCGCCAGAAGAAGCCGCCGACGTTCGTGAATTGCTGCGCTACCCGCCGCAGAGCGCCGGTCGCCTGCTGAACGATCAGTTCGTCGCGCTGCGCGAAAGTGACACGGTTGCCGATGCAATGGAGCGCCTGCGCAGCATTGTCCACGACGCCGCCGTCATCGTGTATCTGTACGTGCTGGACAGGCGCGATCGACTTATTGGCACGGTCAGCCTGCGGCGATTGCTGGTCGAATCGCCCTATCGACCGATCATCGAATTGATGCGCCCTTCCCCCATCGCCGTTCGACCCGAGACCGACCAGGAAGAAGTCGCGCGGATGGTGGCGCGCTATGATCTCGCGGCGCTGCCCGTCGTCGATGACGACGGACGGATGCTTGGCGTCGTCACAGTCGATGATGTCATGGACGTGCTGGTGGAAGAAGGGGTGGAGGATGTGCTGAAGTTCGGCGCCGTGGCGCAGGGTCAGGCGGACGAGACGTACTTTACCACGCCAATTATGGCATCAGTGCGTCGACGTATTGTCTGGCTGCTGTTCCTCTTCGTCGCAGGATCGATCACTGCGAATGTTTTGCGACTGTTTGAGACGGAGCTGGAACGGGTCGTGGCGCTCTCGTTCTTCATCCCCTTGCTGATCGGCACCGGCGGCAACACCGGCGCCCAGACCGTCTCAACGCTCATTCGCGCTATGGCGCTCAACGAAGTGCGCCTGCGCGATGTGTGGCGCGTGCTGGCTCGTGAACTGCTGGTTGGCGTCATTCTCGGCTGCCTGCTGGCAATTATCGCATTCGGACGTGCGTTCCTCGAAGTGCCGATGACATCGCTGGCGATCACCGTAGCGCTCTCGGTGATGGCGATCTGTATCTGGGCAAATATCATTGGCGCAATGGTGCCAATGGCGGCTCGCAGGTTTGGCATCGATCCCGCCCTCGTTTCAGCGCCGTTGATCACGACGCTGGTCGATGCCAGCGGGCTGGCGATTTACCTCCTGATCGCAAAACTGTTGCTCGGCTTGTGAGAAGCGTCGCATTACATATCTCTCTCCTTCAGCGCAGTACGGGCAGTCTGAGACCTGCCCCTGCCAGGCAACTGGTTTGCTGCGCGTAACGAGCGCGGATCTCAAACCTCCTCCTTCCATTGCGACTCCTTCACTCTTTCGTGTATAAATGATATCTTTTTTGAAGCGCCCGCCATCGGTACACTAACAGAGGCATCGCGCATAGCATGCCTGTGATTCCAGGACGGCAGGTTGCGTCGCCACAAGCAGGAGCATCAACATGACAGCGCGACTGACCGGCGTCCGTGGTCCGCTGACCGGACGCGCCTTCGAACTGAGCGATCAACCACTGACCATCGGACGCGCGGCAGACAACCATGTTGCCATCGCCAGTCCGCGCGCCTCGCGCCACCATGCCCATATTCGCCGTGAGGGCGCTGTGTTTGTCATCTACGACCTGGGCAGCGCCAACGGCACGCTGGTCAATGGACAGCGTGTGCAGCGCGCTGTCCTGCAGCCTGGCGACCTGATCGACGTCGGCGATGAGGTCTTCCGCTTTGAGGCGGCGTATCAGCAGGACGCAACGGTCCTTGGCGCTCCTGCAGCGCCAGCGCAGGCGTATCCTTCGCAGCCGCCAGCGTCTCAACCGCCATATCCCCCGATCTCCTACCCGCCGTCGCCTGCCCCGCCGACCGCGCCTGCCCCGGCAGCAACGCCGTACCCGCCGCATCCGGGAGTGCCGCCATCCGCCTACCCGCCGCAACAGTCGGCGTATCCACCACAGCCACAAATGTCGCCACAACCCGCCTATCCTTCGCAACAACCGCTGCAGGCGGCATATCATCCGCCGCAGCCGCAGGCGTCATACCCGCCCCAGATGCCGCCTGCCGGTCAGGCGCCAGCATATGTGCCACCTCCGCCGCGCACGAAGAGCAGCGGTCGCTCCTGCCTGCTCGTGGTCGTATTGCTACTGGCGCTGGTCTGTGTGGCGGGCGCGGCAGGCGCGTTCGTCTTCCGCGACCGCTTGCGCGATTTTCCCGGCATTCGTGATCTGCCGGGCATCGATTGTCTCCAGGAACCTACAGGTTATCTATTCCAACCGCATCGATCTGCACCGATCCGAGCGGAAAGACGACCCTGATCCTCTATGGAAGCGCTATGCCCGGGCAGTCCTCATCGCTGACCCCTCCAGATCCCGCCGGGACAGCCTATGTTGGCGGGTTTGCAGGTCAATGGAGCACAAACTGGGGTGACATGACATGCCGTGTGGAGGGTGTGAAAGTGTACTGCGAATATACGCACGACCAGGGCAAAATTGAGGCGACCTTGAGCGCTGATGGCAAAACAATGGAGGGACAGCGGGCTGAATATCCCACTTATTCTCCGCCCGGGGACGGGGGGAGAGTGATTTTCAGGCTTTCAGATGATGGCAACACCATCAGCGGTGAATGGTGGTATGGTCAGGATTCATCTGGCGGCGCCTGGACAGGAACTCGAAAGTAGTGCGTCCCCTAAAGATGACCGTTACCATGATGCGACCATTCCGCTGGTGATCGCGCGCGACCCGAATGCTTCCGGGAATACCCGCATTCTGTTGAGCACGCCGCAGGCAATCGCACTGGGCATAGCATGCGGCGCGGCGCTTGCTGCAACCGGCGCTGTCATTCGCCGCTGGTGGGATCGTCGGGCGTGATGAGCAGCGCCTTTTCCTCTCGCCGCTCGGCAGTCAGCGAATGGGACGACGAATGAGCGAATGGAACAAAACGAAGGTGCTCTGATCCCGCTTTTGGCTGCTCGTCTGGTATAGTATTGATGTCAGATTCTGCAAGGATGGCCCATATGAGTGTACAAACACGCCCGATCATCGGCGTGGTTGGCGCGCTGTTTGAGCGCAGGAACGCTTCAACCATCAGCGGCATCGCGCGCTCGTATCTGGCGGCGGTGGAAGCGGGCGGCGGCATTCCGCTCCTCGTCCATCTAACCGAAGATCAGGAGGTGCTCGACGCACACTATCAGCGGTGCGACGGGTTGCTGTTCTGCGGCGGCGGCGACATAGCGCCCGTCCATTACGGACAGACGCCGCATCCGCTTCTTGGCGCAGTCGAGGATCTGCGCGACCGGGTCGAACTGCGTCTGGCGCGCCGCGCCGTCGCCGATCGCAAACCTGTGCTCGGAATCTGCCGCGGCATTCAGTTGCTTAATGTTGCGCTTGGCGGTACACTCTACCAGGACATCAACGCCGAACTGCCAGGAACGCTCAACCACCGCGAGTCGTCGCTGCGCAACGACCGGGCATACCTGGCGCATCTGTTGATCCTGGATCGCGACTCGTGGCTGGCGAGGCGTCTGGGCGTGACCGAGATTGCGGTCAATACGCTCCATCATCAGGCGGTTCGTGATGTGGCGCCCGGTCTGCGCGTTGTCGGACGCGCGCCTGATGGTGTGATCGAAGCGGTCGAGAGCGCCGATGATGCGTTCATTGTCGGTGTTCAATGCCATCCCGAAGAACTGTGGCAGTCCGCCGGGTCGCGCTGGAAGAGCCTATTTGCCGGATTCGTCGAGCGCGCAGCATTGCAGGATTGAGGGTCGTCTATGCAGCCGCTGGTCGGCATCATTATGGGGTCATTGTCGGACTGGGAGACCATGCGCCACGCGGCGCAGACGCTGGAAGATCTGGGTGTGCCCTTCGAGACGCGCATTGTTTCGGCGCACCGCACCCCTGACCTGCTCTTTGAGTATGCGGCGAGCGCCGAAGAGCGCGGCATTGAAGTGATTATCGCTGGCGCTGGCGGCGCGGCTCACCTGCCCGGCATGACTGCCGCCAAAACCGTGCTGCCAGTGCTGGGAGTGCCGGTGGAGTCGCATGCGCTGCGCGGGCTGGACTCGCTCCTGTCGATCGTGCAGATGCCAGCCGGCGTCCCGGTCGGAACACTGGCGATCGGGCGGGCAGGCGCAGTCAACGCCGCACTCCTGGCAGCCGCCATCCTTGGCAATCGATACCCTCATATACGCACTGCACTGCGACAATTCCGCGATCAGCAAACTCAACGCGTGCTGCAGTCGCCTGATCCTCGTGAGCAGAGCCTATGAACGACAGGTTGATTGGCATTCTGGGCGGGGGCCAGTTGGGGCGCATGCTGGCGCTCGCCGGTTATCCGCTCGGTCTGCGCTTCCGCTTTCTCGATCCTGCCAGTGATGCCCCGGTGCGTTACCTGGCTGAACAGGTCGTCGCTTCTTACGAAGACCATTTAGCAGTGGCGCAGTTTGGCAATGGGCTGATGGTTGCCACCTACGAGTTTGAGAATGTGCCGGTCGCAACGGCGCGCGCCCTTGAGCAGCGCGTACCGGTGTTTCCGCCGCCGCAGGCGCTCGAGGTCGCTCAGGATCGGCTCGCGGAAAAACGCTTCTTTACACAGTTGAACATTCCAACCGCTCCGTTCGCGCCGGTGGATGATCGTGCGTCGCTCGATGCGGCAGTTGAGCGCATCGGTCTGCCCGCCATTCTGAAGACGCGACGCCTTGGCTACGATGGCAAAGGACAGGCGGTAATCAGGCAACGCGCGGACATTGATGACGCCTGGCGTGCGCTTGGCGGGCAGCCGCTCATCCTCGAAGGGTTCGTTTCTTTTGTGCGCGAACTCTCGATCCTGGCAGTGCGCGGGCAGGATGGCGCCGTCGCATGCTACCCGCTGGTCGAGAATCTGCACCGTAACGGCATTCTGTATCGATCCATCGCGCCAGCGCCGGGCTTGAGCGCTGACGTGCAACTGCTGGCAGAGACCTATGCGCGCCAGGTTCTCGAAGCGCTCGATTATGTCGGTGTTCTGGCGATCGAGATGTTTGAAGTGGATCCTGCCCACACAGGCGCCACGGGCGCTCGTCTGCTGGCGAATGAAATGGCGCCGCGCGTTCACAATTCTGGTCATTGGACTATTGAAGGTGCGGTGACGAGTCAGTTTGAGAACCATCTGCGTGCTATCGCCGGTTTGCCGCTTGGCGACACCTCGGCACGGGGTTGCGCCGCAATGGTCAACCTCATTGGCGGGTTGCCCGATGCGATGATGTTGCTGGCGCTGCCCGACACTCATCTGCATCTCTACGATAAAGCGCCGCGGCCTGGGCGCAAACTGGGACACGTGACCGTCTGCGCCGGGGATGCGACGCGCCTGGCGGAGCGATTGGCGGTTGTCGAGCAGTATGTTCTGGCGAGTACGAGGTGACCGTTACCGACTGCCGCAGGCGCCGTGCGCGGGTGTGATGAACGTCAAGAAAGCCAGGATTCGTCTTGCGCCCGGTGATTGATGAACGCATCTGGCGGACCTGCGCCGCCCGGTCGCGCGCCCTCGGCGCTGCGGGCTGGCGGCAACACAATTCGAATCGAATAAGTGCACACAAAGGCACAGAGGCACAAAGACTCTGCATATTCACTCCATTGATGATGGCTCGTCTTTCCTTGCTCGAAGGGTATTCGGGGTAAGTAAAGAGTCTGGTAAACCTGCGCTGCTGATTCGCGCATTCGCTGCGCTGCGGACTCATAAGCAGCGAGTCCAGCATATCCATGCTGCCGAGCCGTGCGTCCTCTGAGCTTAACAAGTAGGGCGAGGACGGGCATCGCAATGGTATACCCGTGCTGCCGAGCCGCGCGTCCTCTGAGCTGCGGGCTAAAGCCCTCGCTCAGGACATTGAAGCCCCAAAGGGGCTTTCACGATCTCAGCACTCAATGATGGTCATTAGCCCGTAGCGTTCTGCCGATGCCGGACTTTTCATTTGCTGCCGGGCAGACGAGCGGATAGCGCAAACAATTCAAAAATCATCAACCGCCGGGCGCAAAGCGAATGTCGGGAAGCGGCGCAGGCGACGGTCGCCAAGGGATGCTGGTCGCTCGCCACTCGTCACTTATCACTCGTTGCTCACCTCTCGTCACTCATCACTCGCCACTCGTCACTCACGTTGAGGTCTTGAACGTATGCTGACCGCCATCTTCATCTGGTTGATCAACCTGACCCGGCGCATCCGCAACCTGTGGCGGCGGTTGCTGCGGCGGCGGGTTGCGTATGTTCGCATTCCGATCAGCGGCGCATTGCCGGAGTTTGCTCCAGCGCCGCCCTGGTGGGCGCAGCGCTTCTTCGGCGCGCAGGCGCCCCTGAGCCTGAGTGAGCTGCGCCGTCGCTTTGAATGGCTGGCATCCGACCCGCAGGTGCGCGGAGTGGTGCTCGACATTGGAACCCTGACCTGCGGGTGGGCGACGATCCAGAGCGTTGATCAGGAAGTGCGCCGACTCCGCGAGCGCGGCAAACTGGTCGTTGCCCAGGTTGCCAACCCCGACACGAAAAGTTACGTTGCTGCGTGCGCCGCCGACCTGATCGCGGCGCCGCCCGCTGGATTGCTGACCGTGACCGGTCTGTACACCGAAGTGCGCTTCCTGAAAGATGCGCTGGCAAAAGTGGACGTGAGCGTGGAAGTCACTGCAGTGTCGCCGTACAAAGCTGCAGGCGAGCCGCTGGCGCGTTCAGACATATCGCCGGAGAACCGCGAGCAGATTGAGCGGTTGGTCGACCAGCGCTACGCGATGATTGTCGAGACCATCGCCAATGCGCGACGCAAGACCGTTGATGAGGTGCGTTCCCTCATTGATGCGGCGCCGTGGAGCGCCCGACGCGCGCAGGAAGCCGGGTTGATCGATGCCGTGTTGTACGAAGACGAATTGCCCGCCTTTCTTGCAGCGCATACCGGTGCGTCTTCGAGAAAGCCGCCAGAGATTGCTGAGTGGAGTCAGGCTCGCCGCGCTCTGCGCCTTCCAATGCTGCGCCGCTATCGCCGTCTGGTCGGCGTTGTCGCTGTGGAAGGAACGATCGCCCCTGGACGCAGCCGCCAGATTCCGCTGCCGATCCCGCTGATCGGCGGGGAGATCGCCGGGAGCGAGAGCATTGTGCAGGCGCTGCGGCAGGCGGAACGCAATCCGCGCATTGCCGCCGTGGTGCTGTACATCAATTCGCCTGGCGGCAGCGCCTTCGACTCCGACCTGATCTGGCGCGAAGTGCGGCGGCTTGATCGACGCAAGCCGGTGGTGGCGCTGATGGGCGATGTCGCCGCTTCAGGCGGGTACTACGTTGCATCCGGCGCGCGCGCCATTCTTGCGCAGCCCGGGACAATCACCGGCAGCATTGGCGTTCTGATTGTCCGTCCGGTCTTCGATGGGCTTGTGAAGCGCGCCGGGGTGAACACCGTCGCCATCGGACGCGGCGCGAACAGCGGATTCTTCGCCAGCGATGCGCCAACCGAGCAGGAACGCCTGGCGACGCGCACATGGCTCGACGATGTGTACTCAACCTTCAAGCAGCGGGTCATCGAAGGGCGATCAATGACCGAAGACGCGCTGGAACCGCTGGCGGGCGGGCGCGTCTGGACCGGGAGCGAAGCGCGTGAACGCCGATTGATCGACGATGTCGGCGGCATGCCGGAGGCGCTGCTGAAAGCGCAAGAACTTGCCGGACTGCCGCGCGACCGGAGGGCGCCCCTGGTTCTGATCAGCGGCGAGCGGGGACGCCTGGCGCCGCAGCCGTTCCCCGATGAGCCATCGAAGGCGTTAATCGAGGCGCTGGAACTTTTGCGTCAACCGCGGGCGTGGGCAGCGCTGCCGTTCAGTGACGGGTGACGAGTGATGAGTGACGAGTGACAAGCGAAGGAGTCTCCGTGCCTTTGCGCCTTTGTGTGATCCTAAAGGTGTTGGTCTCAGGCGACCAGCAGGGTCATTGATCGTGACAGTAAACGGTTGCCAGGCAGCAGAGTGTGGTACAATTGAGGTAGATCTTTTGAGTATCAAAGACCGTGTTATGGTCAATGGAGGTTTTTACCGTGTCTCTCGCAAACAAGAGCGCGAGTGGCGCTGTTATTGATGTCAATGAGCGCACCTTTCGCGCTGAAGTACTGGAGCGTTCACGCACCGTTCCGGTTGTGGTCGATTTCTGGGCGCCCTGGTGCGGTCCGTGCCGCGTGCTGGGACCGATCCTGGAAAAACTGGCAAATGAAGCGAAGGGCGCGTGGATTCTGGCAAAGTTGAATGTGGACGAAAACCCGCGCCTGGCGCAGATGTTCCAGGTGCAGGGCATCCCGGCGGTCAAGGCGTTTCGCGATGGTCGGGTGGTGGACGAGTTCACCGGCGCACTGCCCGAGTCGCAGGTGCGCGCCTGGCTCAAACGCCTCGGTCCGCTGGCGCCGGTATCACCGGCAGACCGGCTGGCGGATGAAGCGGCGGCGCTCGAAGAGCGTGATCCGCTTAGCGCAAAAGCGCGTTATGAGAGCGCGCTCAACATTGATCCCAATCACAGCGCAAGCCTGTTCGGGCTGGGGCGGTTGCTGCTGATTGCTGGCGATCCGGCAGGCGCCGAATTGCTGAAAAAGATCCCCTCCGACGCACCGCAGTGGAAGCAAGCGCAGGCGTGGCTCACGCTCGCCGATCTGATTGCCGAAGCAGAGGACGCCAATCCATCAGTGTTGCTCGAGCGGGTCGAACAGAACCCGGCTGACCTTGAGGCGCGCTGGTTGCTGGCGGCGCATCAGGTGCGCGGTCGGCGTTATGCCGATGCCATCGAGACGCTCCTGGGCATTGTGATGCGCAACCGCGCGTTCCGGGACGACGGCGCGCGCAAGATGCTGCTGGCGCTGTTTACTGCGCTTGGCGACCAGCACCCGCTGACGGTGAAAGGACGGCGCGATCTGGCGAATGTGATGTTTTAGGGGTTAGGGGTTAGGGGTTAGGGGTTAGGGGTTAGGGGTTAGGGGTTAGAGCAATGAGATCAGTGAAAGCAATGATCATAACCCTTAACCCCTAACCCCTAACCCGTTTCGCAGTTCCATGATCGATCTCTTGATAGACGCCTACCAGTACTTCCTCGCCAATCAATCTCGTTTCTGGAGTGCAGCAACCCAACATCTCTGGATCAGTTCGGCGGCGCTGGCGATCAGCATTGCCGCCGGTCTGCCCCTTGGCATCTGGACGGCGCACGAGGCGCGCATCGGGCAGTGGGCGATCAACCTGTTCGGCGCGCTGCGCCTGGTACCCAGTCTCGCCGTCCTGTTTCTGGTGCAACCGTACCTCGGCATCGGCACGACGCCAGCGCTGGTCGCGCTGACGCTCCTGGCAATACCGCCAGTGCTCATTGCCACGTATGCGGGGGTGCGCTCAGTCGATAGCGGCGTGCGTGAGGCGGCGCGCGGCATGGGGATGACTGCCGGACAGATCCTCTGGCGCGTGGAACTTCCGCTGGCGCTGCCATCGATTGTCGGCGGCGTGCGCACTGCAGCGGTCGAGGTGATTGCAAGCGCCACGCTGGCCGCCTTTATCGGCGGCGGCGGGCTTGGCATCTTTATCACCCGTGGCTATGCCCTGTTCGACACCCGGATTATGCTCGTCGGCGCTATTCCGGTGGCGCTGCTGGCGCTCATGGCAGAGCTGTCGCTGGGATGGATGCAGCGTCGTCTGGCATCCGGGCTGGACGCCGCAACGTAACAGTCGGATAAAAAAGGAGGTTCATGGTGCGATCTATCCGTTTCCTGGTCGCGTTCACCACGCTGGTCGGTCTGCTCCTCGCTGCGTGCGGCGCTCCCGCTCAAACCACGCAACCGACTGCGGCGCCACAACCCGCTCCCACAGACTCCAAACCGGTTCGCATCGGTTCGAAAAACTTCACCGAAGCTATTCTGGTCGCCGAAATGTACGCCCTGGCGCTGGAGGATGCCGGCATCCGCGTCGAGCGCAAGTTCAACCTCGGCGCGACGCCGGTGGCGCACACGGCGCTGGTGAATGGCGAAATCGACCTGTACCCGGAGTATACCTCGACCGGTCTGCTCGAAGTGCTCAAGCAGGCGCCGATCTCCGATGCCAGAGGTATTCTGGAGGCGGTGCGCAAGGGGTACGAAGAGCAGTTCAAGGTGACCTGGCTTGAACCATCGCCGTTCAACAACACGAATGCGCTGGCGATGACCCGGCAGCGCGCTGAAGAACTGGGGATCAAAACGTACTCCGATCTGGTGGCGTACTCTGGTAAGCTGAAGCTTGGCGGTCCGCCAGAGTTCCCCGAACGTGAGGATACCAAAGGGTTGATGGCCGCCTATGGGTTCGACCCGAAGTTTATCGAAGAGAACTTCGTGCAACTCGATACCGGCGCGCTGCGCTACGAGGCGCTCACCCGAGGCGACATTGATGTGGTCGTCGCATTCGGCACCGACGGGCAGATCAATGGGCTGGGGCTGGCGCTGCTGGAGGATGACAAGAATTATTATCCTATCTACCAGATTGCGCCGGTCATTCGCCAGGACGTCCTGACAGCCAACCCGAAGATTGCTGAGACGCTCAACCGACTGGCGCCGCTCCTGACGAATGATGTGATGTCCGGCTTGAACTGGCAGGTCGACGGACCGGAGAAGAAGGAGATTGCCGACGTGGCGCGCACGTTCCTGCAGCAGCAGGGGTTCATCAAATAGACTCATGGCGCTGATTGTTGCAGATCGACTGACCAAAACGTTTCCTGGCGAAACCCGTCCGGCAGTCGATCAGGTTTCATTTGAAGTCAAACAGGGTGAGTTCGTCGTCTTGCTGGGACCGTCCGGCTGCGGCAAGACGACGCTGCTCAAAATGATCAACCGGCTCTATGAGCCAACCGCCGGTCGGATCCTGATCGACGGCGTTGATGCACGGTCTGTGCCTGCAACGGAACTGCGCCGCCGCATCGGGTATGTGATTCAGCAAACCGGACTGTTTCCCCATCTCACCATCGAACAGAACATCGCCATCGTTCCGCAGTTGCTGAAATGGGATCGCAGGCGCATCGAGGCGCGGATCGATGAACTGCTCGACCTGGTGGAACTGCCGCGTTCGTACCGCAAACGGTATCCGCGCCAGTTATCCGGCGGCGAACAGCAACGCGTCGGTCTGGCGCGCGCGCTTGCCGCCGATCCGACCCTCATGCTGATGGATGAGCCGTTCGGCGCGCTTGACGCCATCACCCGCGCTCGTTTGCAGGACGAGTTGCTGCGCATTCAGCAGCGTCTCCACAAAACTATCCTGTTTGTGACCCACGATGTCGATGAAGCGCTCCGTCTGGCGGATCGGTTGCTGATCATGCGCGCCGGGCGCATTGTGCAGTTCGATACGCCGCTTGCCGTGCTGGCGGAACCGGCGGACGACTTTGTGCGCGATCTGCTCGACGCGGATGATGTGCTGCGCCGCCTCAGCCTGCTGACCGTCGCCGATGCGCTGGCGGGCAATGGCGCCAGTGAGCGGCTCGCCGAAAACGGCGTGCAGGAGACGCTGAAACCGGGCGATACGCTGCGCGAGGCGCTCATTCGCGTCCTGCGCGCTGGCGGGCAGGCGCTGCCGGTGGTTGCCGACGGGCAGAACGTGGGAGAGATTTCGCCAGATACCATCGCCTCTGCGCTGACGCGCACAACCCATGCGCTACCTGATTGACAATCTGCCGTATGTGCTGAGCCTGGCAGGGCAGCACCTGCTGATGTCGGGCATGAGCCTTGCGATTGCGCTGGTGATCGCGCTGCCGGTTGGCATCCTCTGCGCGCGCGTGGCGCGACTGCGCAGCCTGGTGCTGGGAGTGCTGGGCATCGTTTATACCATCCCAAGTCTCTCGCTCTTTGTTCTCCTCATTCCATTCACCGGTCTGGGGCTGCGTCCGGCGGTGATTGCTCTGGTTGCGTATGCGCAACTGGTGCTGGTGCGGAACGTAGTTGTCGGGCTGACCGGCATCGATCCAGCGATCGTGGAAGCGGCGCGCGGCATGGGAATGACGGCGCTGCAACGGCTGTGGCGGGTGGAACTGCCGCTGGCGCTGCCGATCATCCTGGCGGGGGTGCGCGTGGCGACCCTCTCGATCATCGCCATTGGTACAATTGCGGCATTCATCAACGCCGGAGGGCTGGGGCTGTTGTTGTTCGACGGGGTGCGCAGCAGCAATCCGGAAAAAATCATCGCCGGCGCCATTGCAGTCAGTGCGCTTGCGATCGGGGCGAATGGCGCGCTGTGGATGATCGAGCAGCGCGCAACGCGGGCGATGCATGGGGGTTAGGGCCTGTCTCACTCTTGCATATGCAATGTGCTCCTTTTGTAAACCTTGACTTAACCTTCCAAATCTACTATAGTGAGCGCGGGTTTGATCAGATTTGACTAGAATCGATACGTCCATGACCGCGATGCATTCGACATCGGCGGCGACGCTGTTCCCGGACGACCGGCCGCATATCGTTGTGGTTGGCGGCGGGATCAGCGGCATGAGCGCAGCGTATGAACTGGGTCGCGCAGCGAACAATGGCGCTCCGCCGGTGACGGTGACCCTCGTCGAGCGCGAGACGCGTCTGGGTGGAAAGGTCGTTACCGAGCGCGACGGTCCTTTCATTATCGAAGGCGGACCCGACTCGTTCATGGCGCAGAAACCGTGGGCTGCCGAACTGGCGCGCGAGATCGGTCTGGGTGATGAGTTGATGGTCGCCTCGCCGATGCGCCGCACCACCTGGGTGCTGATCCGTGGACGACCGCAACCGCTCCCTGAAGGCATGCTGCTGATCGTCCCCACGCGCATTGCTCCCTTCGCCTTTTCACCGCTCATTTCTCCGTTTGGGAAACTCCGCATGGCGCTCGACCTGGTCGTTCCGGCGCGCCGCGATGATGGCGATGAGACGCTTGCCGACTTCATCCGCCGTCGCCTGGGGAACGAGGCGCTCGACCGCCTGGCGGAGCCGATCCTTTCCGGCATTCACAGCGCCGAGTGCGAACGCCAGAGTATTATGGCGACGTTTCCGCGCTTTCGCGAGCTGGAGAAGCGCCACGGCAGCCTGATCCGCGGCATGCTGGCGGCGCGGCGCACTGCGCCGCCTTCTTCGGCGCATCAGTCGCCCTTCATGACCCTGCGCGGCGGCATGGGTGCGCTGGTCGAGCGGTTGGAACGCTATCTGACCGCGCGTGTTCTGACCAACCGCCAGGTGATGGCGCTGACATACGATCCGACTGCTGCCCGTCCGTATCGTCTGCGGCTGGACGACGGCACCACGCTGGATGCCGATGCCGTCATTCTGGCAACGCCATCCTACGCTGCCGCCGATCTCGTGAGCGAATCATTCCCGGCGCTGGCGCATGCGCTGCGCGCCATCCGGTACGTTTCGACTGCGACAATCTCGATGGTCTATCGGCGTAGCGAGGTCGGGACGCCGCTCGATGGCTACGGTCTGGTCATTCCGCGCAGCGAACAGACCTGGATCAACGCCTGCACGCTCTCCTCAGTCAAGTTCCGCTATCGCGCCCCCGACGAGTATCTGCTGCTGCGCTGCTTCGTCGGCGGATCGCGCCGTCCGGAATTGCTGGCGCGCGACGATGACGACCTGGTGCGTCTGGCTCAGTCCGATCTGCGCTCCATTCTGGGCATCGCCGCCGCGCCGCTGCTGACGCGTGTCTACCGCTGGCACAACGGCAACCCGCAGTACGATGTCGGGCATCTGGAACGCATCGCTGCGCTCGAAGCGCTCTGTCCCGACGGTCTGCTGCTGGCTGGCGCAGCGTACCGCGGCGTCGGCGTGCCCGACTGCATCAAACAGGGACGAGAGGCGGCGCGTCGGGCGCTGGAAATGGTGACTACTGCACGACACACGTTACACTCATCAACAGAAAATGAAGGTTTCTCAACTGGCAATACATTGTGAGAACTGTAACATGTTATCGCCATGAACGACGCAGGATCAGCCGACAACGAGTGGCTTTCGCTCGCCGAAGCGAGCGCCCTCCTCGGCGTGGCGGCATCGACGCTGCGGCGCTGGGGGGATGCCGGGAAGGTGCCGATGAAGCGCACCCTCGGCGGGCACCGCCGCTTCTCACGGACAGGACTGCTGAGAGCGCTGGAAGAAGCGCAGAAACACGACCATTCCTCTCCTCCGGCGCCGCTTTCGTTACTCCGGTTCGATGCGCGCGCGATGGCGCGCGCTGACTGGCACTCGCGCCTGATGACGCACTCGAATGCCGAACGGATGCGAGGTCTTGGGCAACGTCTCCTGGGGTTATTGATCCAGTATATCAATCGTCAGGAAGAGGACGAACGGTTCCTCAACGAGGCGCGTGCGATTGGCTGCAGTTACGGGCGCGAAACGCGCGAGTCCGGTGTCAGCATGCACGATACAGTGCAGGCATTTCTGTTCTTCCGCAATTCGTTTTCGCGGTTGGCGATGCCGGTGCCTGGCATTGCTCAGCCAAACGATCTCGATCAGGCGGTTGCTCTCCACGCGCGCATCGACCGCTTTATGGATGCGGTGCTGCTGGGAGCGATCACCGGGTATGAGCAGCAAGAGCGAGGTGATCGGGTATGCAGATAACCCTGATCGGTGTGCATCAGCGCAATACGCCGGTGACGGTGCGTGAGCGGCTGGCGTTCAACCTCAATGAGTTGCCGGATGCGCTGCTGACGTTGCGCCAGCATGTCGATGAGGGGATCATCCTCTCGACGTGCAATCGGGTCGAGGTGTGCGCCGTGACGCACGATGGCGCGGCGGGTGATGAGGCATTGATAGCCTTCCTCGCCGGGCAGCGCGGCGTTGATCAGGCGGTGTTTGCCCCATCTCTCTACATCCATCGCAACGAAGCGGTCGTGCGCCATCTCTACCGACTGGCCGCCGGTCTCGATTCGATGGTGCTCGGCGAGGATCAGATCGTCGGACAGATCAAGGAAGCGCTGGCAATTGCCCACGCTGCTGGTGCGATCGGTCCGGTGCTCCATCGCGTGCTGCATGGTGCGCTGGCTGCGGGGAAGCGTGCACGCACGCACACCGGCATTGCCGCCGGTCATGTGTCAGTGGTGTCGGTTGCCGTCGATGCGATGCGCCAGCATCCCGATCTTTTGAGGCAGGGGCGAATACTGGTCATCGGCGCAGGGCATATGGCGGAACTTGCGCTGAAACACCTGCTCGCCGAGGGATGCACGAACATCACTGTCATCAATCGCACTGAAGCGCGAGCCAGCGCACTGGCGCAGCGGTACAGCGTCGCCTGGCGATCCTGGGAAGAACTGAACGACGCGCTGACGATGAGCGATATTGTGGTGAGCTGCACGTCGGCGCCAGGCATCGTGGTGTCACGGCAGATGGTGGAGCGCGCGGCAGCCGGGCGATCTGCGCCATTGCTCCTCTTTGACCTGGCAGTGCCGCGTGACATCGATCAGAGCGTTGCGGCGATCCCCGGCGTTCACCTCCATGACGTGGATGGGCTTGAGCCGATCTGTGCGACCAATCGCGCCATGCGCGCCGCCGAAGCGCAACGTGCTGAGGCGATCATTGATAGCGAAGTGTCAAAGTTCATGGAATGGTGGGCAGTGCAGCAGGCGGTTCCGACCATTCGCGCCCTGCGCGAGCGCGCCGAAGCCATCCGAGACGCTGAAATCCGGCGGGCGCTGGCGCGTTGTCCCGAACTTTCGCCGCAGCAACGCGAAACAGTGGTTGCGCTGAGCACAGCGATTATCAATAAACTGCTGC
Organism: Roseiflexus sp.; assembly: GCA_025055265.1. Lineage (GTDB taxonomy): Bacteria > Chloroflexota > Chloroflexia > Chloroflexales > Roseiflexaceae > Roseiflexus. Next base: position 4,427 of record JANWXL010000155.1, on the reverse strand, counting down.
ACGAACCGATCGTGGCGCTGCGCGACCCGGAGGCAGGCAGTGAACTGGTGACGGCGGTGCGCCGGCTGTTCAATATCGATGATACGACCGTCCATACCTCTGCGAAGATGACATAACATATGCGATCTGCCTGGAGAGGGACACGAACATATGGCTGATCAGGATCACACCAGCACTCCCGTAACTCCCTGGTTTGTTCAGTTTACGGCGTTCAGAGTCGATCCCGCCTGGCGTCGCCTGCCGCACAACGCGCGCGCCGATGGCTGCGAGGCGTTCGCCGGTGTGGTGGAGGAGTATGCCTCCTCGATCACGACCTGGGCATATAGCGGCATCGGCTTGAAGATCGGCGTCGATCTCCTGCTCTGGAGGCGCGGCGTCGATCCCAAACCGATGCAGGAGATGACGGCGCGCCTGCTGAAGAGCGGCATCGGATGCTACAGCGAGATTTCCTATCAACTGTTCGGCTACACGCGCCCCTCAGTCTACACCCGTCGCCCGACCAGCCAGGAACAGGCGATTGATCTGAATGATCGCCAGACGTATCTGATTGTCTATCCGTTCAGCAAAACGACTGAATGGTATCTGATGAGCCGCGATGCCCGTCAGGGAATGATGAATGAGCATATGCGCGTCGGTCACGAGTATGCTGACATCCGGCAGGTGCTGTTGTATGCCACCGGTCTCGACGATCAGGAGTTTGTCGTTGCCTATGAGACCGAGGATCTGCCGCGGTTCAGCCAGCTCGTCACCGATTTGCGCGCAACCGAAGCGCGCCGGTACACGCTGCGCGATACGCCGATCATTACGGCCATCCACCGACCTCTGCGCGAGGCGCTGGCCCTGATTGGATAACCTATGACGCCTCATCGCTTTCTGGCGGCATGCCGTCGCCAGCCAACCGATGCCACGCCGGTCTGGTTTATGCGCCAGGCAGGGCGCTATATGCCGGAGTACCGCGCCATCCGCGAGCGCTACGGCTTTCTTGAGATGGTGAAAACGCCGGAACTGGCCGCTGAAATCACTATGCAGCCGCTCCTGGCTTTCCCGGTCGATGCGGCGATCATTTTCGCCGATATTCTGCCGCTGCTCGAGGGGATCGGTCTGCAATTGACGTATGAGCAGGGCGAAGGTCCGGTCATTCACAATCCGCTGCGTTCGCCTGCCGACATCGCTGCCCTGCACGACGCCGACCCGTGCGAGACAGTGGCGTATACGATCCAGGCGATCCGGTTGGTGAAACGCGAGCTTGAAGGGCGCGCGCCGCTGATCGGGTTTAGCGGCGCGCCGTTTACCCTGGCGGCATATGCCATTGAGGGCGGGTCGTCGCGTGATCACCGCCTGACGAAAGCGCTGATGTACGCCGAGCCGCAGGCGTGGCGCGACCTGATGGAGCGCCTGACGGCTCAGGTGAGCGCCTATCTGATCGCGCAGATCGAAGCTGGCGCCGACGCCGTGCAACTCTTCGACAGTTGGGCAGGCGCGCTGGCGCCTGGCGATTATGCCGAGTATGTGTTGCCGTTCGTGCAGAAGTGCATCATCAATGTGCGCGCCGGTTGCAGTGTGGTTCCGCCGCCGCCGATCATCTACTTCGGCGTCGGTATGTCGGGGATGCTTGGATTGCTGCGTCAGACCGACGCGGATGTGATCGGGCTCGACTGGCGCATCTATCTCGATGACGGATGGGCGCAGGTTGGTCCTGGCGTCGCCGTTCAGGGCAATCTTGATCCGCATACGCTCCTGGCGCCCTGGCCCGAAGTCCGGCGCCGCGCCGCCGATATTCTCGATCGCGCAGCGGGTCGTCCAGGGCATATTTTCAACCTGGGGCACGGGATTGTGCCAGAAACGCCGGTCGATACCGTGCGTCGTCTGGCGGAGTTTGTTCATGAATATTCAGCAGAATAAACTTATGACTGATCACGCAGCGCCAACCGGCATTTTTCTACTTGCCTACGGTACGCCGGAGAGTCTCGACGACGTCGAGCCGTACTTCACCCATATTCGCGGCGGGCGCACGCCATCGCCTGAGGCGGTGGAGCATCTGCGCGAACGCTATCGGCTGGTCGGCGGACGCACGCCGCTCAAGGACCTGACCTTCGCCGTCGCCGACAAGCTGCAGGCGCGGCTTGACGCGGGTCGGTACCGCGTCTACGTAGGGATGAAGCACTGGCATCCGTTCATTGCCGAGACTGTGCCGCGGATCGCTGCAGATGGCGTGCAGGATGTGGTTGCGCTCGTTCTCGCGCCGCACTATTCCCGGATGAGCATCGGCGGCTACCGCAAATATCTCGATGAGGCGAACGCAGCACTCGAACAACCGCTGCGCGTCACATTCATCGAGCGCTGGCACGACTATCCAGGGTTCCGGCGGTTGATTGCGGATCGGATTGCCGCGGCGCGCGCCGAACTGCCCTCCGATCTGCGTGATGAAGCACTGGTGCTCTTCAGTGCCCACAGCCTGCCGGAGCGCATTCTCACGTGGAACGACCCATATCCCGACGAACTGCGCGAGAGCGCGGCGGGCATCGCCGGTCTGCTGGGGCTGACTGACTGGCGTCTCTGCTACCAGAGCGCCGGGATGACCGGCGAACCGTGGCTCGGTCCCGACATCCTCGATTATTTGGAGGAATTGCACGCCGAAGGGGTGCGCGCCGTGATCAGCGCACCGTTCGGCTTCGTTGCCGACCACCTCGAGGTGCTGTGGGACATTGACCGCGAGGCGCAGGAGAAGGCTGCGGAGTTGGGAATGACGCTTCGCCGCATTCGGATGCCGAATGCCGATGATGAGTTCGTAGATGTGCTGGCGGCGTTGCTGAACGATGTGCTGGAAAAGCGCGTATGAGGGATGTGCTGACTATCGGAACCCGCGCCAGCAAACTGGCGCTGGTGCAGACACATATGATCCGCGACGCATTGCTGGCGGCGCATCCCAAATTAACCGTCGCCATTGAGCATATCACGACGCGCGGTGATATTATTCTCGACCGTCCGCTGAATGCGATTGGCGACAAAGGGTTGTTCGTCGTCGAGATCGAAGAGGCGATGCGCGCTGGCAGGGTCGATCTGGCGGTTCACAGCGCCAAGGACCTGCCCTCGACATTGCCTCCCGATATGACGCTGGCCGCCTGCCCGCGACGCGCCGATCCGCGTGATGCGCTGGTGGCGCAGCCGGGGATGACGCTTGCAACCTTGCCGCCTGGCGCGCGTGTCGGCACCAGCAGCCTGCGGCGCACCTGCCAGTTGCGCGCGTTGCGCCCCGACCTGACGCTGGTTGATCTGCGCGGGAATGTCGATACGCGGCTGCGCAAATTGCGCGAAGGGCAGTATGATGCCATTGTGCTCGCCGCAGCCGGGTTGAAGCGGCTCGGTCTTGAGGAAGTTATCACAGAACTGATTGAACCGGATGTCCTGATCCCGGCGGTCGGGCAGGGGATTATCGGCGTCGAGGCGCGCGCTGGCGACGACGAGGTGCTGCGTCTGCTGGCGCCGCTCGATGATCCGGCGGCGCGCGCTGCCATCACTGCTGAACGCGCATTTCTGGCGCGCATCGGCGGCGGGTGTCAGGTGCCGGTCGGGGCGCTGGCGCACCTCGAAGGCGACGAACTGCTGCTGTATGGCATGATTGGTGCGCGGGATGGGCGTATGGTCCGGGGTATGCGGAGCGGACCAGCATCGGACCCCGCCGGTCTGGGATCGGCGCTGGCTGAAGAACTGCTCAACTCAGGCGGGCAGGCGTTGCTCGCAGGGTGATTAAGTCCGCTATTTGCGCCCGCTGGCGCTGGCTGAGCACGTCGAAGCCAACGTCCGCCAGAAATAGAGCAGGGTATGACGGAAACAATCGGTCGATTACAGGGAAAACGAATTGCGGTCACACGGGCTGCCGAACGCGCCGAGGGTCTGGCATCGGCGCTGCGCGATCAGGGGGCGGAGGTGCTGGTCTGCCCGACGATTGCCTATGCACCGCCTGATGATCCTGAGCCGCTCGAAGCGGCGCTGGAACGGCTCGACCAGTACGACTGGATCATCTTCACCAGCGCCGCTGCCGTCGATGCGCTCGCAACGTATCAGGCGCTGCCGCCGCCGCTGCACGTGCGGGTGGCGGCGGTCGGGAAAGCGACGGCTGCCGCCATTGAGGCGCACGGCGGGCGTGTCGATCTGTTGCCTGCACGGCAGAACGCGGAAGGATTGCTGGCGGAACTGCGGAACGTTGCCGGGCGACGCATTCTGCTGCCAGTCTCCGACATCGCGCGCGAGACGCTGGCGGTTGGTCTACGGGAACGGGAAGCGTGCGTCGATGTGGTGACTGCCTACCGGACGGTTCCCGGTCCGGGGGTGCGCGACCTGATCGACCCGCTCTGCCGACGCGCTATTGATGCCATCGTGTTCAGCAGCCCATCAACATTGCGCTACCTGCTTGATGGTATGGTGCA
>JANWXL010000092.1 GCA_025055265.1 Roseiflexus sp. | reverse complement strand
GTCGAGCATCTTCAGCGGCTATAAGTTCCTGCCCAAAGACCAGCAGCCAGACTGGATCGAGCAGGTGATCGCCCAGAACGGCAAGCAGAACGGCAAAGCGCCACGCGTGGCGAAGGCGGAGACGCAGAAGGTGCAGGTTGCAGGCGGGAAGGTTGAGTCGTAATCGTAGGGGCGCGCCGCGGGCGCGCCCATGCGCCGCGGGTGCGCCCACGCGCCGATGACGCGCCCACGCGTCGGTGGCGCGTTGCAGGCGGGAAGGTTCATCGTAGGGGCGCGGCGCGGGCGCGCCCACGCGCATGGTGGCGCGCCCGCGCGCATGGCGCACGTTGCAGGCGGAAAGGTTCATCGTAGGGGCGCGCCGCGGACGCGCCCACGCGCATGGTAGCGCGCCCGCGCGCATGGCGCACGTTGCAGGCGAAAAGGTTCATCGTAGGGGCGCGCCGCGGACGCGCCCGTGCGCCGCAGGCGCATTGCACGGCAGAGACGTTGCATTGCAACGTCTCCGGGTTGCAGGTGGAAATCTCACCGACCCTTGAGGTCTTCACCAGAGACCTTGCCCGACGAAGGCGCCCCGGCAGCGGAACGGTTCTCGACCACTGCACAGACTTCGCCGGACCTCAAGGGTCCTGGGGGAAAGAACGGTCATTATGCCAGCAATCCTCGTCCTGGGTCTGGGCAACATCATTATGCGCGACGAGGGATTGGGCGTGCGCGCCTGTGAGCGCCTGACCCAGCGCTATCGCCTCCCGGACGGGGTGACCGTTCTCGACGGCGGAACCCTGGGATTGGATCTGCTGCCGCATCTCGAAGGGGTCACCAACCTGCTCATCCTCGATGCCATCAATGCCGGACTTCCGCCCGGCACGATTGTTCGTCTGGAGAATGAACAAATACCGCAAACCCTGGCGCTCAAAATGTCGATGCACCAGGTAGGTCTGCAGGAGCTTCTGGCAGTGATGTCGCTGCGCGGGCAGACGCCGCCGCACATTGTGTTGCTGGGAATGGAACCGCTGCTGATCGAACCGGGACTGGACCTCTCGGAACCGGTGCAGGCAAACCTCGATGCACTGGTGGAGTCGGTTGTTGCTGAGCTGCGATCATGGGGAGCGCCAGTATCTCTGGCGTAAGGGAACACGGATTCGCACGGGTGCGACGGACTCACGCGGATCTATGCGTTATGGAAGTAATCAATCCACGCAAATCCGTCTCAATCCGCGTAAATCCGTGTGCTCTTATGTATCACGCCAACCGGAGCGCTCCGACGACCCGTCAATTTACGACTCCACCTGTATCCATGCGCCGCTTGCTCCACACAATGGTGCATGATAAAATAGTTCCACGGATACGATCTACCTGTAAGGAGCATGACGATCAGAGACGATCAGACGACTCCAAACGGCGGGCGACGCCTCTACGAAACCCGCCCGCCCCGTGAACGAGCATTCCTCGTCGGTGTGGAACTGACCGGCGGCCGCAGTGCGTGGAAAGCCGAAGACTCGCTCCAGGAACTGGCTCTGCTGGCTGACACTGCCGGTCTCGAGGTGGTGGGCAGCACATATCAGCGCCTCAAGCACCCCTTCCCGCGTTTCTTCATCGGTCCTGGTAAAATCGAGGAGATTGCTGCGCTCCGTGAGACGCTGCGCTACGACCTCGTCGTATTCGACGATGAATTGACGCCAGCGCAGGCGCGCAATGTCGAAGATGCCTTGCAGACGCGCGTACTGGATCGCACCGGCCTGATCCTCGACATCTTCGCGCGCCACGCACAGACTCACGAAGGGCGCGTGCAGGTCGAACTGGCGCAGTACCGCTACCTGCTCCCCCGCCTGCGGCGGCAGTGGACGCACCTGGAGCGTCAGGCTGGCGGCGGTGGCGCTTCCGCCGGCGGTGTCGTCGGTCTGCGCGGTCCGGGTGAAACGCAGCTCGAAGTTGACCGGCGCCTGATTGCCCGCCGCATCCAGTGGCTCGAACAGCAGATCGAGGAAGTGCACCGCCACCGCGAGGTCTACCGCGAACGGCGGCGCCAGAGCGGCATCCCGGTGGCGGCGATCGTCGGGTATACGAACGCCGGAAAATCGACGCTGCTCAACGCGCTGTCCGGCGCCAACGTGCGCGCCGAAGACCGGTTGTTCGCCACGCTCGATCCGACGACGCGCCAGGTGACGCTGCCCGGCGGGCAGCAGATCTTGCTGACCGATACGGTCGGCTTCATCCAGAAACTGCCGACGCAACTGGTGGCGGCGTTCCGCGCGACCCTCGAAGAGATCCGTGAGGCGGACGTGCTGCTGCACGTGCTCGACATCACGCACCCAAATGCGGCGCAGCAGACGCAAACCGTCCTCGACACGCTGCGCGATCTGCGCGTGGAGGATCGCCCAATCATTACGGTGCTCAACAAAGTCGATCTCATCGCCGGGATGGACGAATCCGAGGTGGGCAGAATTGCGGAAACGCTGGGCATGCCGGACGATTATGTGGCTGTGTCGGCGCGCAAAGGCTGGGGTCTCGATACGCTGCTGCAACGCATCGAGCAGACGTTGAGCGAGCGCATGACTCCGCTAACGGCGCTGATCCCCTACCGCCGCAACGATCTGGTGTCGCTCTGGCATACGCGCGGCGTGATCGACGAAGAGCGGTACGAAGCGGAAGGGACGTTGATCGCCGGGCGTCTTCCGGTTGAGCTGGTGCGCTGGTTCGAGCCGTTTTCGCGCCCCGTTTTTGCTGCATAGATGAACCCATTGCCTCCGTTTGCCGCCGTGAGCATGGCAGCGTTGCTTGCCCCGCTTGCGCTGACGCCGCTGCGCGAACGACTGAACCCGGCTGACCTGCCAGGCGTTCAGTATTTTGTGCGAGTCGGCGAGTACGACCTGCACTACACTGATGAAGGTCCGCGCGATGCTCCGGTTGTGCTGCTCGTCCACGGGTTTGCGGCGTGGGCATTCGCCTGGCGTTCGCAGCGCGCCGCGCTGGTTGCCGCCGGACGGCGGGTGGTAACGATTGATCTCGTCGGTTACGGCGCTTCCCCCCGCCCTGCGGCGCCGGTCTACTCGACGCACGATCAGGCGCAACTGCTGTTGCAGGCGCTCGACGCCCTCGAGATCGGGACGTTCGATGTGGTCGGGCACTCGTTTGGCGGACGGGTGGCGTTTCAGATTGCGCTGCTTGCTCCACAGCGGGTGCGGCGCGTCGTTGCGATCTGCCCCGAAGCATTCACTGTCGGGCGTCCGCCGATCGCGGCGCTTGCCCGCCTGCCGCTGATCGGTCAGGCGCTCTCGTACTACATCCTGGCGCCGTCGCTGGTCGGCGTCGGGCTGCGGTCGCTCTCGAAACGCCACGACTGGCTGACCGACGAGGTGATTGCCGGATACGCCGCTCCCCTCTATGTGCGCGGCACGGCGGCGGCGCAGGTCTGGCAGGCGCGCTCGCCGAAGGATGGACCCCTGCCCGTGCCGGAGAACCTGGCGTCGATCCGTCCGCCGACACTGCTGCTGTGGGGCGACGGCGACACGGTGTTTCCATTGGACGAGGGGCGCCGCCTGGAACGCATCCTCCCCGACGCCCGCCTGATCGTCTACGACCGCACCGGCCACCTGCCCTACGAAGAACGTGCGGCAGAGGTGAATCGGGCGATTGTTGGGTTTTTGCAGGGAGCTGAGATGGTACAATGAAAGTTCCAAGAGTCTACATCGATACCTCCGTGTTGGGAGGTTGCTTCGATGCCGAGTTTGCTCCCTGGTCCAACGGTCTCATGAGAGATATTCGTCGGGGTTTATTCGTGCCCGTTTTGTCTGAGATTGTGACTGTCGAGGTTGCCAATGCTCCCGTAAATGTGCAAACACTGTACGCTGAACTTGTCTCCGGCTCTGCTGAAGTTCTGACCGTGAACAGGAGCGCCCTTGAACTTGCAGAGGCGTATCAGCAACGCGGTATTCTGACGCCAAAATTCTACAATGATGGTGTGCATATTGCACTTGCGACGGTGTCTGATGTCGATTTGCTGGTCAGCTGGAACTTCAAACACGTCGTTCATTATGATAAGATACGGAAGTTCAATGCAGTGAATCTGGAGTGGGGCTACAAACCTCTCCAGATCTTTTCTCCCAGAGAGGTGGTGAGTTATGACGAAGAATGACTTTGATGCAATTCAGATAACACGACGCATTCGCGAAGATCTGTATGAACAAATCAAGAATAAAACGCTGGCAGAGCGAATTGCGTTCTATCACCAGCAAGCGCAAGCCTTTCATCGTCAACTGGGTCTATCTGTACCGATCAGCGTAACGCCAGGGCAAGAGGCGGTTCGAACGAACGAATCAGAAGTTGGATCCCAGGAGCCAATCCAATGACCGACCGCATTCTCCTTCAGGTGCTGCCGGTGGAAGAAGAGAGCGAAGACCTCGAAACGACGGCAGCGGCAGTGGATCTGACCGATCAGGCGCGGCGGGCGCTGGCGGCGGAAGGGTACGCGGTGCGCCCCGTCAGCGACGGTATGCGCGGTGATCTGCTCGAGATCGTTACCAGGCTGGCGCAAGCGGCGGTAGATCATAAAGCGGAACTGGCGGCGCTGATCACGGCGGCGATCGCCACCCTTGGCAAACTGTCGGAGCATCGCCGCATCGGGAAACTGGAGATCAGCCGCGGGAATGAGAAGCTGGTCATCGAGAACGCCGACCGTGCCGTGGTCGAGCGGACGGTGCGCGAGTTCGTGGATCGTCTGGCACCGTCCGGGTCTGCGCCGATCCGGGTGACGCAGCGCATTTCAAAGCGAAAGAGGTGAGATGTTCCAAAAACACCCTTGCGCCTGGACATCTGATGCGTTTCGCAGACAGGCGGACGCAAAGG
>JANWXL010000082.1 GCA_025055265.1 Roseiflexus sp. | reverse complement strand
GGGTTGATTGACCTGGGATTGCTCAAGGGCGACCCGGAAGAAATCGCCAGCGAAACGGACGAGAAAAAGCAACTGTACCGGCCCTACTACATGCACCGCACGGGGCACTGGCTGGGGTTGGATGTGCATGACGCCGGTATTTATTACCAGGCCAAAGACCAGGCAACGGTGCTGGCACCAGGACAGGTGTTTACGGTGGAACCAGGACTGTACATCGGCCCCCACACCCAGCCCGCTGAAGGTCAACCGCCCATTCCCGACGAGTTCCGGGGGATTGGGGTGCGCATTGAAGACGACGTGCTGGTGACAGAGACGGGCTGTGAGGTGTTGACGGCGGCGGTGCCCAAGTAACGGTCATGCCTGCCCGGACAGTGGAGCAGTTGCCCGAGGCGCCCCGCTATTTCCCGCTGGAGAAGGGCCGCTACGAGGTCAAACCGGGCCTGCATCCCCTTGGGACAGATTTCGGCAATGGCGACTGGGACCGACGGGTGTTTCAGATAGATAGCGACTTTCCCCACTACCAGCAGGTCAAATGGGCAGCTCGCCAGGAACATCTCGCCAAGTATGTGCAGACCTGGGAGTTGTCCCCAGCGGTGGAACGGGCCGTAGCTGAGTTCATGGCCCAGCGCCTGGCCCAGGAGTATCCCCAGTGGTTTCACCGGGAGGCGCAACCAGATGGCTGGCAACTGCGCTGTGATTTAACCGGCGACACCCTGGCGTTTGACCGGGAGGGACGGGTGCGACATCCAACCTATGGCTCGGCGTTGGACGCCCTGGCGATGCAGGTGCAGGAGGATGTGTGCGTGGTGTGTCGCGCGGGGGACCGCCACTGGGTGAGCGCCATTCACCTGTGTTTTCCCAATCACTGGGCGGCCCAGGACAAGATTGGCAAGACCTTTGCCGAGGTCCACGCGCCGGTGCCGGGCATGGCTCCCTTGAATCAACGGGGAGCGGCGCTGGTGCATGCCATGATTGCAGGACCGCCGATGGTGCGGTTTGCCTGGGGGTTGAGCACCGATACGGAGTTGAACCATCACCCGGACCGGCCTGCTGGTCGCACCTTTGACCCCCAACATCCGCAACTGTACCTGCGC
>JANWXL010000037.1 GCA_025055265.1 Roseiflexus sp. | reverse complement strand
CACCCTGCGCGAGGGCATGCATCGACTGGCGCATCTTACAATCGCAACGTAACTCACAGCGCAGGTGAGCGGTACATCAGCAGAAGCGAACGTGACTTGCGCCTGCTAGCAGAAAGCGCTAAGGTGACGGTCACGGGGGCGCGGCGCAGCGAGCAAGCGCCGCGCCCGCAATCCTGGCGACGTCGGCGCCGCTGGCGCGCCGCTAATCAACGTGACCGTCACCATGCCGGAGGAGAACCTTGAGCACATTCGACTACGCCAATCAGGCGCTGCGGCACGACATGGCGGCATACGCCCGGGCACTGCGCACAATTGTTGAAGCGCTGCCTGAGGCGCGGTCATTGTGCGACAAAGTGCTCAAGGAGGTGCGTCTTGTGCAGGCGCTGCTGGCATTCGCCAGCGGCTCGCAGACCGCAACGCTGGCGCAGATCGCCTACACGATCAGCAATCTCTGGCCCTATCGTGAGCAGTCACTTGCACGCACGCTTGGCTTCTCCAACGAAATCAACGAGGCGCGCACCTACCGCAACGAAGCGCAGCGCGCGCTCGCCATGCTGTCGCGCCACGCATCGAGCGACCCGCTGGCGCACGAATTGACCACCTGTTTCAACAATATCATTGCCTATCTGGAAGAGGAAGAACGACTGCTGATCGAATGTGATCAGGCGATTCGTCCGCACGCCGAGAACATGGAGATTACCCGCAAGCGCCTGAATCTCCTGATCGCGGCAATCGACGCCCGTTTACCGGCAACGCCGGAAACCGCAGCCATCCTTGCGTCATACAGCGAAGCCTCGCGCCTCCTGCAGGATTGGGAGAGCGGCGTCCCTCTTGATGAACGCGGCATCGTCATCCTGGAAACCTGCCTCGATCTGCTCGAACAGGCAAGCGTCGTCTTTCCCTCAGCGGCGCTGAACCCTGGTGGGAGAGATTAGGGGTTAGGGGTTACCGGCACCTGACGTGCAACTGCGAGCGGCACGGACAGGAGCGACGCGCTGACCCAGCCCGTTGCAGCTGGCGCGCGCACGCGGTACCAGCGCTGGTCGGCGCTGCGCTCGACGATGATGACAGCGTCCTGGACATTCACCTGCCCCAGAATGCTGCCTGCG
>JANWXL010000034.1 GCA_025055265.1 Roseiflexus sp. | reverse complement strand
TGGGCGCAGACGATCAGCGGGCAGAGTTTCCCACAGTACCAGCCGAACCCCTTGCTCGACTACTCGCTGCCGGAACTGGCGGCAGGCAACGTGGCGCGCAACCTGGGCATGGCGCTGGATCTTGGCGGCTGGGCAAGCCTGACGCCATTGGCGCTGGTCGTGCTGGTTGGGATGGTTATGCTCTTCCGTTCAGCAGAGAAGCCGCTGCCGGCGGCAGAAGAGCGTTGGGTTGAGAACCGGGAACTGAGAACTAAGAACCGAGAACTGAGAACCGAGAATTGAGAGCCGAGAACTGAGAACCGGGAACCAGGAACCGAGAAGTGAGAGCCGAGCATTGAGAATTGAGAACCGAGAACCAAAAACCGAGAAGGGACGGAAGGCGGAATGGCACGAATATGGTGTCAACGAATACGAGAACGAATAAACGAATGCTCTGCGCTCATTCGTTTATTCGCTGCTCTATTCGGTTATTCGTTGACATCCTCCCACCCTTCAATCCGTGGGCGCTCGCGCCCGCAGCCGATCCAGCGGAGAGGCGCCCCCCCATGGGCGCCCATAGCGGGTTCAGCGTAGGGGCGCCTCCCTGTGGGTGCCTGTAGCGGGTCCATCAGGAGTATTCCAACCATGATCCACCCAGAAGCACACAGCGTTCCACATCTTCAGACAACGCCAGTAACTGTCGTCGCCTATCGGGTTCTTGTGGCGACGCTGTTTGTCGTTGCAGCGCTGCTGGCGACGATCAATCTGCCATATGCGCCGCGCACCTGGTTCGATGAGGGGTCGCACCTGCACGTGCCAAAGACACTGGTGCAGTACGGCAAATATGCCGATATCAGCGCCACTCCCGATGGCGGCGTCGAGTTTCGCTATCACGGACCCACGATTGGCATTGGTCCGACCATTATGCTGCCGGTCGCAGCGGTCTATCAGGTGTTCGGCGTCGGTCTGACTCAGGGGCGACTGGTGATCGTACTCTATTTCGCCGTCGCGCTGATTGCCGGGTACGCACTTGCGCGGCGTCTGTATGATCGCTGGACCGCACTGATTGCGCTGGCGCTCCTTCTGGCGTCGCGCACGGTCAATTACGAAGGTCTGATCGAGTACGGACGACAGGTGCTCGGAGAGGCGCCTGGCGTTGCCTTCGTCTTTCTGGGGATGCTGGCGTGGCTGGCGGCGCTGAAGACTGCGGCACAACCGGAGATGCAGCGTGCGCATCAGATGTGGAGCGTCCTGGCGGGACTGGGGTTTGGCCTGGCGCTGGTGACCAAGAACCAGTTCGTGCTGATCATCCCGCTGGCGCTGGTGTTGACTGCGTTGCTCGACTGGCGCTACTATCGGGCTGGAACCTGGACACTGCGCCTGGTTCCACCAGTTGTCGCGGTTGGATGTTTCGCTCTCTGGACGGTAGTCCTGTTCGCGCTGCTCGGTCCCGGTACCTTCTTCGAGAACCTTCAGCAAACGCGGCAGGCCGCCGGGGGAGCAATTTTCGTCTTCAACCTGCGTTCAACCCTGCGCGCCGGGTATTACCTGTTGCGACCCGATCTGTTCGGCGGGCTGGTTGTCCCTGCGCTGGCGTACACCATCTGGCGTGCGCGCCGTCGCACGTCGCAGGGGTTGAGCGAAGCGCTGCTGGCGCTGATCACTGGCCTGTGGCTGGCCTGGTTCGTCGGCGTATCCCTCGGCTGGCCCCGCTACGCCTTTCCGGCGGTTGCGCTGAGCGCGCTGACCGTCGCGCGATTGGCATTCGACACAATCGTCTGGCTGCGCCGCGTCTTGCCAGTGGCAGCGACGGTTGCTGCTATCTATCTGATTGTTATCATCGCGTTGCCGATCGCACTGACGACGCGCGTTGTCTTCACACCTGACGACAGTGCTCAGCGGTTCGCCGCATATCTGAATGCCAATGTGCCTGAGACGGCGATCATCGCCACCTGGGAGCCGGAGCTGGGAGTGCTGACCGATCACCGCTATCTTTATCCGCCCCAATCGACGCTCGATCAGGCGGTGCGGCATACCTGGCTGGGAGGTGACCCGGTGCGCTACGACTGGTACGCGGCTCGACCGGAGTATGTTGTGGTTGGCGGTTTCGGTAGTTATACCGGCATATACAGGACGCCTGAGCTGGAACGCCACTATATTCAGGTGGCGCAGTTTGGGACGTATGCGTTGTACCAGGTTCGGACAGGGAGTAGGGAGTAGGGAGTGGGGAGTAGGGAACAGGAAATGGCGCTACGCTGCCGGCTCCGATACAGTTTGATCGCCCTGGCGCTTTTCAGCGCTCTGCTGATCGGTTGTGCAGGAACCGAATGGCGTCCGGCAGAGGCTGGCCGCGCCGCGGCGCAACCAACGCCGCTCCTCGCCGACGCGCTGCCGACGCCACGACTTGAAGGCATTGCCGCCGAGCGCCGCGAGGTGCGCTTCGACAGCGGCGATGTCAAGCTGGCAGGAGAACTCGATCTTCCGTTGGGCGCCGGTCCGCATCCGCTGGCGTTCATCATTCATCACTCCGGTCCAGTTCCGCGGGACTCTTATAGCTATCTGGCAGAAATCCTGCTGCGCGCCGGGTATGCTGTGTTTCGCTTCGACAAGCGCGGAACCGGTGCAAGCGGCGGCGTGTATGGGTGCTGTGAGAGCGATGACGCACTGGCAGCCTATCGCGCAGCGGTTGCGCAACCAGATATTGATCGCTGTCGGATCTTTATTGTTGCCCAGAGCATCGGCACACAGCATCTTGCGACGCGATTCAAGGAGTACGCTCAGACGCAGGCGCCGCGTGGCGTCGCTCTGCTCTCCAGTCTGCTTCACGCCAGCGACATTGTGCGCATTGAGGCGCCAA